>JACROO010000077.1 GCA_016214355.1 Nitrospirota bacterium
AGAATATAGAAGTACCCCCTGAGGAAGATGAGAAGCCGAGGGCTATAGTTTTCGTATGTGAAAATGATGCCTATCCAGCGCTGGATATGGTAGGACTCCACCGCCTTAACTATACTCCCTTTGTAAGGGTTGTCCCTTTGAGATGCGCGGGCTCAATGAATCTCGTATGGGTGGCTGATGCACTTTCAAAAGGTATTGATGGAATACTTATCATGGGATGTCAATATGGCGATGATTATCAGTGCCATATGGCAACCGGAAGTCACCTTGCTAAAATCAGACTTTCAAAGGTTGCCGAAACACTTGATAGATTAAAACTTGAGTCTGGAAGGGTTCAAATGGAACAGATATCTATCTCTGAGTATTACAAAATACCAGATATATTAAATGACTTCATAGAAAAATTGGAGAAATTCGGACCTAACCCGTATAAGGGATTTTAGATAAGCGCAATAGAGCAACAGAGCAATAGCGCAGTAGTAAAATAATAACTGCTGTTCTACTGCTCTGCTGAACAGCTGCTCTAATTGAAGGAGGTAGTAAATGGCAGAGGCAACAGTAATAAAACCTGATCTGGATTTTGTAAAAGGGGTTATTCAGGGAGGCGGCGAGTCCCTGAAGAAATGTTACCAGTGCGCAACCTGTTCGGTTGTCTGCAACGTTACTCCTGACAATAAACCATTCCCGAGGAAAGAGATGATATGGGCACAGTGGGGGTTGAAGGAAAAGTTTATCGGTAATCCTGATGTATGGCTCTGCCACCAGTGTAATGACTGCACTGTCTACTGTCCAAGAGGAGCAAAACCCGGCGAGGTGCTCGGTGCAATCAGAAAACAGAGTATAAAACAATATTCTTCTCCTTCTTTTATGGCAGGGCTTGTAAATAGTAAGATATTCTTCCCGATTCTTTTCTTGATTCCGGCTGTGATACTTTTAGCTGTGGGCGGATTCGGAATTCCTGAAGGTGACATAAAATTTACTAAACTATTTTCAGTTCATGAAATCCAGTTTACTTTTACGCCTGCTCTTGTTTTCGGTTTTGTAATGGGTATCCTGGGGCTCATGAAATTCTGGAAAGACATGAAGCAGTCTGGTGGAGTGACATCGGGCAATTTAACGGGCAGTATAGTTGAAACAGCTAAAGAGTTTTTAGGTCATAGCAGATTTAAGGATTGCGGTGTAAGTAGAGACAGATTCTTGTCGCACTTTCTGGTGTTTTATGGTTTTGTACTTCTGGGTATTGCCACGGCAATAGGAGTCCTTTATATTGATATTCTGGGCAAGGAATCCCCTTTTGCCCTTAGCTCCCCTATTAAAATCTTTGGGAACATCGGTGCATTAGCGTTATTCCTCGGCATCAATCTTATGGTAATAAACAGAATCAAGAATGCAGGCAAAGTCGGAATCGGAAGCTATTTTGACTGGCTTCTGATATTTATCATATATGTTATAATGGCTTCAGGGATTTTATCAGAGCTGACAAGAATGGCAGACATTGCAAGCTTAGCTTATCCGATTTATTTTATCCATCTGGTTTTTGTGTTCTCTCTTTTTCTTTATCTTCCGTATTCAAAGCTTGCCCATATATTCTACAGGGCAACGGCAATATGTTATTCAAAGTGCTCCGGCAGGGGGTAAACTAAGGGGGAAATTAAACCATGAAAATTAAAGACATTCTGAAAAACAAAGGGTTTGAGGTAATCGCGGTTGACAGCACAGTCACTATTAATGTAGCGATTAATAAGATGGTAGAAAGAAACATTGGCGCAGTATTAGTAATGGAAGGCGGGAGGCCTGTCGGATTATTTACAGAACGTGATGCCTTAAGGTGTTTACAGAAGATGCCTAACATTACTTTTGATAAAATTTTCATTAAAGACGTAATGACGAAGGATATCCTGATAGCAACGCAGGATGAGGATGTCAATCATGCGATGGCGATTATGATAGAGAAGAATATCAGGCACCTGCCTGTGATTGAACAGGGAAATGTTGTGAGCATGCTGTCTATACGTGATATTGTAAAATCACAGTTAAGCGATTTGGAGACAGAGATCCGTTATCTGAAGGATTATATTGCAGGTGATTATTTAACCAGAGAGATAGAGGGCTAAATGCCTTTAGCTTATAAGGTCTAACCCCAAAAACTTAAATTAAAAGGAGGTTATATGAGTAGTACTATTTTATTTGCTCTAATCTGCGGTATAGTGGGTGTTCTATATGCGCTGTTGACCGCAGCATGGGTATCCAAGCAGGATGCCGGAAGTGAGCGCATGCAACAGATAGCAGGTGCTGTAGCAGAAGGCGCTTCTGCTTTTCTTGCTCGTGAATATAAAACAGTCGCAATAGTAGGTGTGGTAATCGCTGTATTATTGGTTTTCCTTGGCATATGGACAGCAATTGGTTTTGTAATCGGGGCAGTTGGTTCTGCACTTGCTGGATATATAGGCATGATGGTTTCTGTGAGGGCTAATGTCCGCACCGCACAGGCTGCATACAAAGGGCTAAGTGAAGCTTTAAAGCTCGCATTCAAAGGCGGATCAGTTACAGGCATCATGGTTGTCGGTCTCGGTATTATCGGCTTAGCCGGTTATTACTTTATCGCAAAATCATATGCAGGTGAAAATGCATTTCATGCCCTTGTCGGATTGGGCTTCGGCTGCTCCCTGATGAGCGTGTTCGCGCGTATCGCAGGCGGCATTTACACAAAGGCTGCTGACGTAGGTGCCGACCTTGTTGGTAAGGTTGAAGCAGGGATCCCTGAAGATGACCCAAGAAACCCTGCAGTTATCGCTGACAATGTTGGCGACAATGTTGGTGACTGTGCTGGAATGGCGGCAGACCTTTATGAGACATATACAGTTACACTTGTTGCAGCAATGCTTCTTGCAAAGACTGCCTTTGGACCGGATAGCCCATGGGTTGAATTCCCATTGCTTATCGGCGGCATTTCAATCATAGCATCTGTTATCGGAACATATTTTGTACGCCTTGGCAAGAGCCAGTATATTATGGGCGCCCTGTATAAGGGGTTGGCAGTATCGGGTATTCTGGCTGCGATAGCCTTCTATTTTGTATCCGGATGGTTCTTGGGACGTCCTAATGTCAACCCGGCTTTTACACAGATGGGAGTCTTTACAACAGCCCTGATTGGTCTTTTGCTCACCGGTCTGATCGTTATGATTACAGAATATTTTACATCCAAGAGTTTTGGACCAGTTAAGCACATAGCAGCAGCAAGCCAGACAGGACATGGAACAAATGTTATTGCAGGGCTTGCTGTCAGTATGAAGGCAACAGGCATGCCTGTTATCGTAATTTGTGGGGCAATCCTTTGGGCGTTCTATATTGGCGCCGGAGGTTTTGTAAATATTGCTCCGGAACAGGCAGTAGCAGGACTTTTTGCAATTGCCCTTTCAGCCGTCTCAATGCTTTCAATGACTGGAATTGTTGTTGCTATAGATTCATATGGTCCAATTACGGATAATGCAGGCGGTATTGCTGAGATGGCAGAATTACCTAAAGAAATAAGGTCAATTACTGACCCACTTGATGCAGTTGGAAATACAACACCACAAAGGCAGTTACAAAAGGTTACGCTATCGGCTCTGCAGGTCTTGCTGCGTTGGTCCTATTTGCAGAATACTCAAGGTCATTCGGTGAGACGCTTGCATTTGACCTTTCAAACCCATTGGTACTTGTTGGACTCTTTATCGGTGGACTTCTTCCATACTATTACGGTTCACTCCTGATGGAAGCGGTTGGAAAGGCTGCTGGTGGTGTTGTTGAAGAAGTGAGAAGACAGTTCCGTGAGATAAAAGGAATTATGGAAGGCACAGGGAAGCCAGAGTACGGCAAGTGTGTTGATATCGTTACAAAGTCAGCAATAAGACAGATGATGCTTCCTGCCCTTATCCCTGTTACCGTGCCGATAATAGTCGGGTTACTTTTAGGCAGGGAGGCACTGGGCGGAGTTCTCATCGGAAGTATCATCACAGGGCTTTTCCAGGCAATTGCAATGACAAGCGGCGGCGGCGCATGGGATAATGCAAAGAAATTCATTGAGGACGGAATGTACGGCGGCAAGAAAAGCCCGGCACATCAGGCGGCAGTCACAGGTGACACGGTTGGCGATCCGTATAAGGATACGGCAGGACCGGCAATCAATCCGATGATCAAGGTTATAAATATCGTTGCGCTCCTGATTGTTCCGCTGATATAAAGACATTAAAATGCTCTCTTCGTTTTTAGGAGGAGGGATAGGGGCGAGGGAATTTCCCCGCCCCGCAAATGAAAATACAGAGGGCTGTCTCGTCCCGACGCTTCGTCAAACGTAAAAAGTGCTTGACAATGGACTAATTGCAACTTATAATTGATACAATTAAGTGGATGGTTGTGCAAATCTACTCTATTTTTTAGGAGGTGTTCTGTGAGTATAAAA
>JACROO010000067.1 GCA_016214355.1 Nitrospirota bacterium
ACATTATCCGATGAAGGTGAGGGAGCTTTTCATAATGATAAAGGAGATGCTCAAAGATGACATAGAGTTTGAGTTTGTTCCGCAGACGTCGATCGATCCAATGGGGCATTATGCCATAACGCCTTATACCTTCATTCCAAAGGTCGGTAAGAAGTATGTAAAACACTACTACACCGATATGGGGCAGGGTCTGCTTCTCTGTATGCAGGAAGTCTTTGACAAAATCCAAAGAGAAAAGAAATTGTAATGAAGGTATTTATTTCCACATCATCTTTTGCAAAGGATGACAACAGACCGCTTGATATGCTTAAAAAAGCCGGATTGGAAATTTCTCTGAACCCCTATGGCAGAAAGCTGTCTGAAGATGAAATTAGGGGCTTTTTACACGATGTTGACTATCTTATCGCGGGTACAGAGCCGCTTATTCATAGGGTGTTGGAATCGGCAAAGAGACTTAAAGTAATATCAAGATGCGGCACAGGTCTTGATAATGTGGATATAAAAGCAGCGGATAAACTCGGCATTAAGGTTTATAATACGCCTTACGGTCCTACCCAATCGGTAGCGGAATTGACTATCGGATTAATGATTGATATGCTGCGCCGTATTTCTAAGATGGACAGGGATATAAGGTCAGGCGTATGGGAGAAATACACAGGTAATCTTTTAAGTGAAAAAAAAGTCGGCATTATAGGTTTCGGCAAAATCGGACAGAAAGTAGCTGAACTGCTTATGCCGTTTGGATGCGAGATTGTTTGTTATGATATAAGGACGGAAGACAAAGAATTAAAGATTAAGATTGCAAGTTTGGATGAAATTTTAAGAACAAGCGATATTATATCAATCCATGTTTCATCTAAAGAACAAATAATAGGACGGGAAGAATTTAAAAAGATAAAAAAAGGAGCATGGATAATTAATGTTTCACGCGGTGGCGTTATAGACGAAGCGGAATTATATAAGGCATTAAAAGAAGGGCATCTGTCCGGTGCAGCGCTGGATGTGTTTGAGCGGGAGCCTTATACAGGTCCATTGAAAGAACTGGATAATGTTATTTTAACCCCGCATACGGCCTCGGCCACTTTTCGCGCCCGCGCCGAGATGGCGCAAATCGCCTGCGATAATGTGCTGGATGTTTTGCTGCGGGGAAAAAGGCCGAGGAATGAAGTTAAGTGATAGACAAACCATGTTAAATCCATTTCAAGAGGCGATTCCGCTAATGTTTACAGTATAACAATGGAAAACCATTGGGGAACGCATATTGATGCGCCGAACCATTTTTTTGAAAATGGTTTGACGGTGAACGATTATCCTGCTGATTTCTGGTTTTTCAAAAATCCTATGGTTATACATATTGACTTAAAACCAGGGGAGTTGCTCTGCTGTTCAGGCTGGACAGAAGAAATAAAACCCGAAACGGATATTATTCTTTTTAAATCCGGATGGGGCAGTTTGAGGAAAACGGAGAAATATAGTATTGATAATCCGGGAATTCATCCTGAAGTGGGATTTTTCCTGAGGGAGCAATACCCTTCTATCAGAACTGTCGGAATAGATTGGGTATCAATATCATCCTTTAAAAACAGAGAGGCAGGATGGCAGGTGCATCGTGCATTTTTTAACCCAGATGGCGCAAACGACCCGGTGCTGATTATTGAGGATATGGATTTGTCGCATGATTTAAAGGAATTAAGGGAAGTGTGGGCTGCGCCTCTAAGGGTGGAGGGAATAGACAGTGCACCCTGCACTGTAATAGGAGTGTTTTAAAAATAGGACTGAGGGAATAATGATTAAGGCAATTATATTTGATTTTGATGGGGTGTTAGTAGAATCTGTTGATATAAAAACCAATGCCTTTGCTAAATTATTTGAATCTGAAGGGAAAGAGATTGTTGAAAAAGTGGTTAATTATCACTTGAAAAATTCTGGAATCTCAAGGTATGAGAAATTCAGGTATATTTATAGAGAAATATTGGTGCGTTCTCTTTCTGATGAGGAATTTGAAGTGCTTTGCAACCGCTTTGCTACCATTGTGAAGGATTCTGTAGTTGAGGCTCCTTATGTACGGGGTGCACTGCAATTTCTGGAAAAATACTCAGCGGTCTATCGGTGTTTTATTGTGACTGCAACCCCGCAAAAGGAAATTGAAGAGATTGTTCAAAGGCGTGGGATTGCCGGATTTTTTAAAGGTATTTATGGCGCTCCACTCAAGAAAGAGGATACGGTGAAGGCAATACTTTCATCTGAAGGCACTCGTCCACAAGAGGCTGTTTACATAGGCGATGCATTAAGTGATTATAATGCTGCTGTAAGAAATGGTGTTAACTTTATTGCCCGTATATACGACAGAGTTTCAATTTTTGAGGATAAAAATTATTTGAAAACGGAAGATTTGACCAGCCTTTATGAAATCATCAAAACCTTTGAGAACAAAGATTAGTACACACTCTTTTAGTAAAAAAAATTGACACATGCCCAATAATAACTTAGTTATAGCTTTCAATAAATGCAATATTTCAGCATTGAAGAACCTTTTCTCTGAAAAAAGAAAAACATTATGGATATATCTGGGAAAGGATTTTCTAAGAAGGAGACTTATAACAGAAAGGCTTGGCAAACAATTCAGCAAATTTGATACAGCGAAACTTCTTGATGGAGTTGCTACGGATATTCGTCAGGCCCATGTGCGATGGATCGATGAACTTAACAGGAGATACGGTGATAATATTGATTTGTGGTTTGGATCAATATCCTCAAGAGATATCTGCATAAGCAATTTGTTTCAATATCACTGCTATCTGGAACTTCTGAAAAGACTCTGGGAAAGGGATGAGTTGCCTGAACTTGTGATAGTTGAGTCTCCGGCACTATCTACAGTTATATGTAAATGGGCGAAAAATCAAGGCATTAATGTTTGTGTTGAAGGTATATTTAAACAAAGATTTCGGCTTTGGGGTAAGTATATATCTCTGCTGATTCGTTTAGGGTATTATGTCATCGACTTTTTTATGAGACGAACGGCGGCATTTCTATCTAGATCATCTGTCAAATCAGATAGTTCTAGTAAACACTGTGACATAATAGTTGACACCTTTGTTCACAATAACAGCCTGTCGGAAGACGGATCGTTTATTGATAGATATTTTCCATATCTGCATCCATACCTCTCTAATCAGGGTAAGCGTGTAATGATACATCCGGTCTTGTGCGGGGTGAAATTTAATTATCTCACCCTTTATCGCAAACTGCGCAGGAGTAAATCCTGTTTTATCATTCCCGAAGATTATCTGAGATTTTCCGATTACTGCAAGTCCCTCACTTTTCCTGTGAGATATTTGCGGACAAAAGTAGTCTCTCCCGTTCTTGATAAATTTGATATGGATGATATCCTGAAAGAAGAGAAAAGATTGCAGGCTTTAGCAGGAATTAGGGCGGTTATTGTTTACCGCCTTTTCATGAGACTTGGTCAAGATGGATTGAGACCTGCTGTGGTTCTAAACTGGTACGAAAACCAGATAATAAATAAGGCGTTGATTGCAGGTGTCAGACAGTATCTCACAGGTGCCAGGATAATAGGCGCACAGATGTTTCAACATTCTCAAAATTTTTTAAACTGGTATCCTTCTCAATCAGAAGTAGAAAAAAAGCTCGTGCCGGATATATTGCTTGAGACAAGTCAGCATCAGTGCGATATAGTTCAGGCATTCACCGATGACATTCCATGCAGTGTTGCCGGGGCTCTTAGATACCAGCATGTTTTTGAAGATGATCCCACAAATTCCATATTTTGTGATAATAATCAAATAATACTGGTTCTCCTGCCTTTTGATATTGCTGAGTCGGTTGAGATGCTTGAAATATTTAATGATGCGTTGGGTGATATCAGGGACGATGCTGCTGTCCTTATTAAAAATCATCCTGACTACAGCCCGGAAAAACTGATCAGGAGCTATGGGCAAAAACAGTGGCCAAAACGGTTTGATTTAATAAGTGGGGTTCTGTCTGAAGCATTGGGAAATGCTTCTATTGTTATATCTTCAAACTCCAGTTCTATGGTAGAGGCGGCGGCAAAGGGTATCCCCGTGATCTACCTGGGGCGGCAAGCTGTATTAAATCAGAATGTCCTCTCTGGTCTGGGTATGGAACTTGTAACTGAATGTTTTTCGGCAGAAGAGCTTGCAGTCGCAGTAAACAAGTACCTTGGTCTTTCACGTGCCCAAAGAAAAGAGTACAGGGAAATGGGAATGAAGGTGCGGGACTTGTTTTTTACCCCTGTAAACGATGAGACAATGGCACCTTTTTTATTGAATGAAGATTCCAGAAGCGGAGGAATAAGTGTCTCGTAGTGTAAAACGTGTCCTTCTGTTTATACCGCCGGCATATACTCTCAAAAAGCGTATTGATATTAATCCGCTTCCCCCTTTAGGACTCGCTTATCTCGGTGCTATCCTGGAGAATAACGGTATTGAAGTCAAAATAGTTGACTGCCTGCTAGAAGGCTGGGGTAATAAGGCAGAGATAACGGATGATATAATTAGAATCGGTTTATCTTTTGAGCATATTGAAAATATTATAAAAGATTATACCCCAGATTTAGTAGGAGTTAATAATTTATTTACAAAACAACGTGAAAATGCTCACAGGATTTATCGTATTGCTAAAAGCATAAATACCGGAATTATTACTGTTGCAGGTGGTGCCCACCCAACAGCTATGCCTGAGTTAGTGTTAACCGATGAAAATTTAGACTATGTAGTACTTGGTGAAGGCGAGCAGGCGCTAATTGATCTAATAAAGGTTATAGAAGGGAAGAAAGAACAATCTATGCTTAATGGAGTATGTTATAGAGAAAATGGAAATGTCAAGATAATACCTAAAACAAGATTAATAGAAGATTTAGATAGTATTCCATTCCCAGCAAGATATCTACTAAATATGGAAAAATATTTTGGTTTAAAGTCTTCCCATGGTGAAAGGAGATATAATCGTTTTTCTCCTATTATAACTTCAAGGGGATGTCCTGCAAAATGCACATTCTGTAGTGCCTATAAGGTTTGGGGAAGGAAATTTAGATATCGTTCTCCTGAAAATGTATTAGCAGAAATGAGACACATAAAAGAAAAACATAGCATAGAAGAGATAATGTTTGAGGATGATAATGTAACGATTAATCCTAAGAGGGCAGAAAAAATTTTTGATATGATGATAAAAGAAAAATTAGATTTGAAATGGGACACTCCCAATGGTGTTGCAGCATGGACTTTAAGTGAAAATCTCATCGGCAAAATGAAAGAGAGCGGGTGCTATAAAATAAATTTTGCTTTAGAATCAGGTAATCAATATGTTCTTGACAATATAATTAAGAAACCATTAAACATTAAAAAAGTTATACCTCTTATAAAATATGCTAAAGATATAGGACTGGAAGTCGGGATTTTTTTAGTAATAGGTATGCCAGGAGAAACAGAAGAACAAATATGGGATAGCATTTATTTGGCAGAGGATTTGGGTATTTACAATCCTCATATCTCCATTGCTACCCCATATCCTGGATCCGAACTTTACGACATTTGTAAGGAAAAAGGTTATCTCGGCAAAGATTTTTCTCTTGATGATTTGTATATAAGAAGTTTCCCAATTTCTACGGAAAACTGGAATGCAGAAAATTTAAGAAAGATATTTTCAGCGGTACAAAAATATCTTTTTTTCTCAGACATTAAAAAGCATCCTATTCCATTTTTAAAAAGATTCACATCAAAATTATTACAAGAACCTTTGTGTACTTCAAAGAAAATATTCAAATTTCTTATAACGAGAGACTGGTCAAAAATAGGATGATACCTAAGACAATCCGGCTTTCAAAATCAATAGTAGGTAGTACTGAAAAAGACGCCATAGCCTGTGTTATTGATGATTCATATCTCGGAATGGGCAGTTTTGTCCATGAATTTGAGGAGAGATTAAAAAAATATCTTGAAGCAAAACATGTTATATGTATTAATTCAGGGACTGCTGCCTTGCATCTGGCTCTTATGTCTGCCGGTCTGAAACAGGGGGACGAGGTATTGGTTCAATCATTAACCTATATTTCAAGTTTTCAGGCAATTACTGCGGCTGGATTGAAGCCAGTCCCGTGTGAAGTTATACCTGAAATTTGCACTATTGATTTAAGAGACGCCGGAAAAAGGATAACTAACAGGACAAAGGCAATAATGCCGGTTCATTATGCAAGCAGGGTTGGTAATCTCGATGAAATATATGAGTTTGCGAGGGAATATCATTTAAGGGTCATTGAAGACGCAGCCCATGCCTTTGGAACTATTTATAAAGGTAGAAAGGTAGGTTCTTTTGGTGATATAGTCTGTTTTAGCTTTGATGGAATAAAGAATATAACCTCTGGCGAGGGTGGTGCAGTAATTACGTCGGATGATGCTGTCGCTCAATTTGTCAAAGATGCAAGACTCCTTGGTGTTCATAAGGATACTGAGAAAAGATACGAAGGGCAGAGAAGTTGGGAATTTGATGTTACTCATCAGGGCTATCGTTATCACATGAGCAATTTGTTTGCTGCTGTTGGTATTGTTCAGTTAAATAGGTTTGAAAAGGAATTCAAACCAAAACGACAGATGATTGCAAAGAGATACCACGAAGCATTAAGCGGGATTCGGGGCATAATATTATTCCCTGACGATTATGATGAAATCGTCCCCCATATCTTTCCCATAAGGGTATTAAACGGCAAACGGGATGGACTCAGGCAATATCTGCTTGATAACAGCATTGAGTGCGGGATACATTATTATCCTAACCATCTTCTGACCTATTATGGGGCAAGAAAGGGAGAACTGCCTGTTACAGAGCGGATTTACAGTGAATTGCTTACATTACCAATACATCCTGATTTGACATTGGAAGAACAGGATTATGTGATTGAGAAGGTAAAGACTTTTTTATCCGCAGATTACGCAGATTAAAATATCTTTTTAAAGATTTGTATGTGAAAGGATGATTATGAAAGTTGTCATATTAGCAGGTGGTTTAGGCACAAGGCTCAGCGAGGAAACCATAGTTAAACCAAAACCCATGATAGAAATTGGCGGCAAACCTATCCTCTGTCATATTATGAATATTTATTCTGCCTATGGTTTTAATGAATTTGTAATTGCCCTTGGTTATAAGGGGGAGGTTATCAAGGAATATTTTTTAAATTATTATAATTTTCAGAGTAATTTAACCATTTCGCTAAAAACTGGAGAAGTTTCAGCATCAAAGAACTGTTATCGTGAATGGACAGTACACCTGATAGATACAGGAATGAATTCCATGACCGGAGGAAGGCTGCACCGCCTGAAAGACAGATTGGCAAAAGAGACTTTTATGCTTACTTATGGTGACGGGGTAAGCAATGTGGATATCAAAAAACTTATACGATTCCATAAATCTCACGGAAAAATTGCAACAGTCACAGCAGTAAGGCCGTCTGCCAGGTTTGGCGGGATTAAGTTCAAGGGCGAAAGGGTAACAAGTTTTACAGAAAAGCCCCAGACAGGCGAAGGATGGATTAATGGAGGGTTTTTTGTATTTGAGCCTGCCGTATTTGATTATCTCCATGGCGACGATACGGTATTGGAAGGAGATCCCCTTGAAAACCTTGCTAAAGATGGTCAGTTAATGGCATATAAACATGATGGTTTCTGGCAGTGCATGGATACGGTGCGTGACAAACAGTTGCTTGAGGATTTATGGATAAAAGACAACGCGCCGTGGAAAAAATGGAGATGATGGCAAAAATTATATCAGTTATATCCGAGAGAAAGATCGATGTTTGATAATATTTATAACGATAAAACTATATTATTAACAGGACATACCGGTTTTAAAGGTTCATGGCTCACAGTATGGCTAACTTCTTTAGGTGCAAAGGTTGTTGGATATTCTGAATATTTACCATCTGACCCTTGCAATTTTTTATCGAGTAATTTAGAAAAAAGGATAACTCATCTGAAGGGAGATATTCGCGATATTGAAAAATTAAGAAGTGCCTTTACAAAGTATAAACCTGATATAGTCTTCCATCTGGCTGCACAACCAATAGTCCGCAGATCTTACGATGATCCTAAACTTACGTTTGATACAAATGTGGGAGGCACTGTTAATGTCCTTGAATGTATCCGCTCTACACCTGGTGTAAAGAGCGTAGTAATAATCACAAGTGATAAATGTTACCAGAATGTTGAATGGCCATGGGGGTATCGGGAAAATGACAGACTGGGAGGCGATGACCCGTATAGTGCCTCTAAGGCTGGCGCTGAGATAGTATGCAATTCTTATATTAAGTCATTTTTTAGAGAAGATGATTCCCCGAGAGTTGCGACTACAAGGGCAGGCAATGTCATAGGTGGTGGGGATTGGGCTGATGCCCGAATAATCCCTGATTGTGTGAAGGCATGGTCTGAAGGGAAAGAAGTTATTATTAGAAGTCCAACGGCAACACGGCCATGGCAGCATGTGCTGGGGCCGTTAAGTGGCTATCTATGGCTCGGGGCAAATTTATTTAGTTCCGGAAGGTGTCATGGTGAGGCATTCAATTTTGGTCCTGATCCTAAAATCAATAAATCTGTTTCCGAACTACTTGAGACCTTTATTTCTTACTGGGGGAATGCTGAATGGAGAAATGAACAGGCTGATGCTGGGAAGAAAGAAAGTAAATTATTAAAACTCTCATGCGATAAGGCATTGCATGAGTTGAACTGGCATCCAGTCCTTACATTTGATGAAACAGTAAGGCTTACTGCAGAATGGTATAAGGTATATTACAGTGGCAATAAGGATATGTATGATTTCTCAGTGTCACAAATTCAGTATTATATTGATATGGCGATGAAACAAAATTTGTCTTGGGCTAAGAAAAACAGCAAATGATAGATGGTGTAGTCATTGAACCATTAAAACAGATTATTGATGAGCGCGGGAAGGTATTGCATATGTTGCGGGCTGATTCTCCACTGTTTACGAGATTTGGTGAAATATATTTTTCCGTAGTCAATCCCGGTATTGTTAAGGCATGGAAAAAGCATTTAAGAATGACCCAGCATCTTGCTGTTCCTGTCGGGAAAATCCGGCTGGTAATTTATGACGGACGTAAAAATTCTCTTACTAAAGGCAAAGTAGAGGCCATAGAAATCGGAGAAGATAATTACTGCCTGGTTAATTCCTCCAATGCTGTGGTATGGCTTTCAGGGACTTTCTGTTATCCCTGCCCTCATTGCGAACTGTACAGACATTCCCCACGACCCCGAAGAATCGGAACGATTAGATGTATTTGATAAGAAAATCCCTTACAACTGGAATCAATAATATGATCAAATTCCTGGGCAATCAGCCGTTTTTCCAAAGGTAAGCATAATTATGAACTCCCTGAGAGACGTATAATGCCAATAAAAATATCAACATTGCTTAGATGCATTATCGTAATGCTGTCCACTGCTATTCTTTTGTCATTTTTCTTGTTGCGGGATGAACTTACTTATATAGATGGTTTTGGAATTCTTTTGATTCAGATGATTTGTCTGGTGTTATTTCTTGCGCTCGGTAAATTCTCAACAAAATATCCACCTGTTATTATTGTGGCCGTTAATCTTATCCTTTTTGTCGTCCTGCGCCTTCTGGTATTGATATTTTATCCCGAATCTTTTTTTGGAGGAGTATCCGTTAGCGAAACAATGACAGGAGAGATTATAAACGGATTACTTTTCTATATGCTTCTGGGAACCATAGCGTGTATCTTT
Organism: Nitrospirota bacterium; assembly: GCA_016214355.1. GTDB lineage: Bacteria > Nitrospirota > Thermodesulfovibrionia > UBA6902 > DSMQ01 > JACROO01. The sequence continues at coordinate 9,789 of JACROO010000067.1, forward strand.
GGCATTTGGATTGGCCTCCGCGGCAATGCAAGAGAAAATGACAACAGGAAAGAGAGGAAAGAGCCTGACTTTACTCGGCTTTTGGTCAGAGTGTTTTTCTTTGTAGCCATCTTCAGGTTAGCTAATTATTATGTTTCCGGCTATGTCGGGTCCCCCGGCTCCGGCGCACATCTCAACTTTTTTAACCGTTACATTATGAGGTTGCTTGACCCTCAGGCTCTGCTGATTATGATTTTGGCCAGGTATTACGCGCATAAGAATGAGCGAAAGAATAACAGTGTGGTATTGATTTCCTCAATAGTGGGCTACTTTTTATTGTTTTCGCTGACAGGCAGCAGGGGCGTTTCACTGGATATAATAATGGTTTTACTATATTCTGGCATTTTTATATATGGCAATTTTGTTTTAAATATTAGATTGCGCCATCTCTTTCTCTTATTGATTGCACCCCTGGTCATAGCCGTTTTTTTTCTTATTGGTGAGATCAGGGTAGTACAATTCAGCGCGTCAAATATATCTTTCTACGATATAATAAATATTGTGTCGCAAATTGATTTCTCACGATTTGATATCAGAATGGTCGCAACTAATATAGCATACAGGGTTACTTTTTTTGAGCCGCTCTTTTTCCCGATGTATGGTACAGATGTTGGTTTCTACGATATATCAGCAATAGTAAATTACAAGACGGCATTTCTATCCAGTCTCAACAGAATAATTCCGGGAAAAATATTTGGGGACATACTTTTTTTAGAGTATGCTTTTCCTTATTATATGAGTTATGAGCCGACTTCTATTATTACAGAATCAGGTCGTGTTGATAACATCGGTTATTTGTGGACAATGTTTGGCATGTCATACCAACTGTTTGGATATGCGGGCGGTATTTTATTTATTTTTCTCTTTACCGCTGCAATTGCATTTCTTATTAAGCTATCCAAAAGGATAAGGTCTTTTGAAGGTTACAGCTATGGTATATTATCTTTAAATGTGCTGGATATGTGGGTCAAGAATTATGGAATAGATAATCTCATCGACAGATTTTTTCATCTCGCCGTCATTCTTCTCATTTATAATACAGCTCTAAAGTTTATTGCAGGTAAAGGACGTATGTTGCATGAGAAACCGGGAAAAAATCTGGTGATTTCAGGTCTATGTTCATGAGGCACCTCCTATGTCTTATGGCGAACTGCTCGGATTTCCCTGATGATTCGGCTGAGATTGGTAGCCCGAACTTGTGCGATAAGAAAATACCGTGCGAATGGAATTAATGTTTAAGAATAAACATAATCAATTGCCTGCCCAATCGGGTGCTGTCCCGATGGTCAGCGTAATAATGAATTGCCTAAATTGCTCGGAATACCTTCACGAAGCTATAGAGAGCGTATATGCCCAAACCTGCCGGGACTGGGAAATAATCTTTTGGGATAACGCTTCAATGGATGACAGTGCGGAGATTGCTAAAAGTTATGATAAAAGGCTTAGATATTTTAGAAGTGAAGTAACAGTTCCGTTAGGTAACGCAAGGAATTGGGCTATTGAGCATGCGAGAGGTAAATATATTGCTTTTTTGGATTGTGACGATAGGTGGATGCCCCAGAAAATAGAAAAACAGGTTCATATTTTAGAAAGCAGACCTGATGTGGATTTTCTTTACGGCAACTATTTTAGAATAATTATGCCAAAGGCCACCCGTCTTATTCCTGCTCTGAAAGGACCGCAACCAGAGGGACATGTTTTCAGTCCCCTGCTTTTACGCTACCCCATCAACATGCAGACCGTGATGATTAGGAGATCGGTTCTGGATCACTTGGACTCGGTGTTCGACGAGAAGATTGAATTATCGGAAGAATATGATCTATTTATGCGCATTCTTTATAAGTCAAAGGCTGTATACTGCAAAGAGCCGATGGCTGTATATCGCATACATTCCAGGATGTCCAGTCTTGAGCGAATGGGACTTTATCCTGACGAGATGGAGTACATCATCGGAAAGATTAAGATGATGGATCCTCTTTTGGAGATTAATTACAAATCAGAGTTAAGATATTTTCATGCGAAGATAGGATATTGGCGGGCAAGGACTGCGATGGCGAGCGGAAACACAGAAGAGGCAAGGAAATTTCTCAGGGAACACCGGAATGCGGGCTTTAAATTATTCATGCTTTACATGTCCACTTACCTGCCTTCCTTTGCTTGGCGCTGTCTGCATAGGATAGGTGGGAAAATCTACTATTAGCATGGGAAAAAACACCAGAACTGTATTTGTTACCGGTGCCACTGGTTTTATAGGGAGATATCTGGTCAACAACCTGATTAATGGGGGTTTTAGGGTATATGTCTTCACACGCGATCCCGGCCATTATGCAAAACCGGACGAGAGGGTTAATATCATCACCGGTGACATTACTCAAAGGATTGATCTGCCGGATGAAATAGATGTGGTTTATCACTGTGCAGGGGTGATAAGCAGGGAAGATCTGATGGAGGACGTTAATATCCAAGGCACACGGATGATTGCTGATGCAGCGCTGAGACGTAACTGTCGTCTGGTACATCTTTCGAGCGCAGGCGTTATCGGCAAGACACAGGAGAAAAATAATATAATAGATGAACATACGGTGTGCAGACCTCAAAACCTTTATGAAAAGACAAAGATTGAGGCTGAGCGGATAATTAAGGAACGGGTTGCACTTGGGTTAAAGGCACAGGTCCTCAGGCCCACCATTGTTTTTGGGGCCGGCCGTGACCCGGCAAAGGACAGTTTCTTTCATCTTATCGCTGCAATCAAAGCAGGCCGCTACAGAAACATCGGCGGCGGGGGCATTTATAACATTATTCATGTAAGTGAGGTTGTCCGTGCAATGCGTGCACTGGATAATGATGGTATCTCAAATGGTGGTATTTATTTTATTAATACACCCATAAGCTTTAGGGAATTCGCTTCTGTCGTAAGGGCCGCAACTACAGGTAAGGTGGATGGAGCACCCACAATTTCTTATTCTGCCGCATATTGTATAGCTGTATTGTTTTCTGCACTCTCCACTGTTACAGGCAGGAAGATGCCTTTGACCATTTCACGATTGAAGGCATTAACGGATAAAAGGACCTTCTCCCAGGAGCGTCTTCTCAATGCAACTGGATACAGACAGATGTTTAGCATAGACCACTACATTAAACAGGTCTGTCAGGAGTATGTGGAGATGGGATTGCTGGGTTAAGAAGATGAACTCGTGTGACAGACTGCATGGAAAACAGTAATAAGTGTGCAAGGAAAAAGGTCTGTTTTGTGACGACCATCGAAATGACAGTAAGGGCGTTTCTGCTGGAACATATCAGGGCGATGAGCGAAATTTATGATGTCTGTGTAATAGCGAACACTGAGAATCCAGACTTCCTCAAGCCTTTAGAAATAAATGTAATAGTGATCCCTGTGGTTATAGAGAGGAAGATATATCTTTTGCACGACATAAAGGCACTGTTCAGGCTATATTGGCTGTTTCGCAAGAATGGATTTGACGTGGTCCATTCTATAATGACCAAGTCAGGATTACTTGGCATGGTCGCAGGCTTTCTGGCGCGTGTGCCGAACAGGGTCCATACTTTTACAGGACAGTTGTGGGTAACGCAGTCGGGGTTTAAACATTTTTTCCTGAAATCAATAGACAGACTGCTTGCCTTTCTTGCTACACGCATACTTGTCGATAGTAATTCGCAGAGGGATTTTATTATTTCAGAGGGAATTGTTTCCGGAGCTAAGGCATATGTTCTCGCGAGGGGCTCTATTACTGGTGTGAATACTGAAAAGTTTCGTCCTAACTCTCAGGCAAGGGCTGATATCAGGGCATCTCTGGGTATTTCAGATTCTGATGTTGTATTCCTTTTTCTAGGGAGGCTAACAAGGGATAAGGGTTTACTTGACTTGGCCAGGGCATTCTCGAAGGTGCGCAATAGATATAATAATGTCGATCTCATGGTCGTAGGTCCTGACGAGGAAGGACTACGGGAAAGAATACTTGAAATATGCGGAGCATATAGTGACATGATATATTTTGAAGATTATACGAATATACCTGAATCATATATGGCGGCCGCAGATGTCTTTTGCCTTCCGAGCTACCGGGAGGGTTTCGGCAATGTTATAATCGAGGCTGCTGCAACCGGTATTCCGGCTATCGGAACAAGGATATATGGGGTTACGGATACAATAGAGGATGGAGTGACTGGACTACTTTACGAGCCCCGTGATGCGGAGGCCCTTGCGAGTCTGATGGAGCGGCTTATCAAAAATGCGGATCTGAGAAAAGAAATTGGAATGAAGGCCCGCACAAAGGCGCTCCAGGACTATTCGAATGAGAAAGTTGTATCTGCCATGCTTGATTTTTATGAGATTATGATAGCCGGAAAAAATAATGAATGCATGTGCAATTAAAACAGTCCGTCCTCTTGGTACTAATCAGGCTACCGGTTACCCCGGTGAACGCCAGCTAAATTTACAGGAGGTGCAATTTGGTGCCTACTCAACAAAATTCAAGGGTATCTAATTTTTTTGACGAATATGCAAAAGATTTCAGTGCTATTTATGGAAATGATAATTCATTTCTTGTTTCATCTATAAATAGAATATTTCGTAAAAGCATGAGATTGCGTTTTATAAAAACACTTGAAGGGTGTAGCCCTGTTGAGGGACGATCGATACTTGATGTGGGCTGTGGACCTGGACATTATAGCATTGCGTTGGCAAGAATGGGAGCTAAAAGAGTACTTGGTATTGATTTTGCCGAGGGAATGCTCAAGCTTGCAAGTGAAAATGCTCGACGGTTAAATGTCGAGAAAATTTGTTGCTTTCAGAAGAATAATTTTATTGCATATAATTTTGAAGAAGACTTTGATTATACGATACTTATGGGACTTATGGATTATATTGAAAAACCGAAGGAAGTGATTCAAAAGGTGCTTTCAGTCACAAAAGTAAGAGCTTTTTTTAGTTTTCCTTTGGACGGAGGATTACTGGCGTGGCAGAGAAAACTTCGTTATCGCTATAAATGTGCTCTCTTTATGTACATGGAAGGACAAATAATAGAGCTGTTTTCACATATGAATCATCGTAGACTGGAAATTCAAAGAAATGATAGAGAGTTATTTGTTACGGCTCATATGCTGTGAATGCTTATATTTGACCAGGATGGTATTTATAGTAGATAGGTATTAGCTTGATGAAATATGCTATTTTATCCATGGATGTCGAGGATTGGTATCACATTGATTATTTTAATCGCACTCAGTGTGATAGTAGCATATCGTTGCTTGACGGCGTTAAAATCTATAAGGATATTCTCGCACAACATCACATTAAATCAACTTTTTTTGTTCTTGGAGAATTAGTCAAATCCAATAAGCTGATTTTAAGAGAACTAGCTGGAGAAGGGCATGAAATAGCTTCTCACGGTTGGGAACATGTTAGGCCTCTCCGGGTAACGCTAAACGATTTTCATGAGGATTTGTTGCGATCAAAACTTGAGTTAGAGGATACGCTTGGGATAAAAGTACAGGGCTATCGGGCGCCCTGCTTCAGTCTTAATCGTGAACGATTGGATGCTGTAAGTGCAGCAAGTTACTTGTATGATTCAAGTCGTATTCTTTTTAGCGACCATCCCTTATACGGCAAGATAGATATTCATGATTTTGTGCAATTGTCCCAAAATATTTATCGTAAGGATATTTTCTTTGAGTTTCAGGTGAGCACATTATTGCTTACAGGGCGTAATATTCCCGTTTCAGGTGGAGGATATATTCGTATTTTCCCTTGGTTTTTGATGAAAAATCTTATAAAAAAGTATATTAAACACAACGAACTCTATGTTCTCTATATACATCCATTTGAGCTCTCGTCACAGTCAAGTCCGCCGCTGCCAATTTCTACTCGATGGATGACTCGGAAACGATTTGAAGTAGGTAGATCAACGGTTCATAGCAAGCTCTCGGCTTTAATTATGCTTCTGAGAAATGAAGGGTATTCGTTTACAACATTTGCAGAATTACGAAACTCATTGCTGAAAAGGTCGATATGAAACCAACTGAACGGCAAGTGATTGTAATCACCGGATCACACGGGTTTATTGGTTCTGTTCTCTCGAAGGGACTGAGGGAAGCAGGATACGACGTATGGGGATTATATCGCATAGGAAGGGCACTTAATCAAGAAATCCAGGTAGACATGCTCGATGCAACTCAAGTGAGTAATGCACTATCACAACTACCAATATTTTCAGTGCTCATTCACACGGCTGCGCTGGCGCACGGGCAAAGGCCACCTGATGGTGAAAGCTGCATTAGCGTGAATACCCGTATAACTGATAACCTTCTTCAGGCATTACAGAAACGCTTGCCACGGTTGATTTTTTTAAGTTCTGTAGCAGTGTACGGCGAAGATGGGCGAAGAGGCCCTATTCAAGTCTCAGATGATTTGCGTCCTGCTTCTGAATACGGCAGGAGCAAATTAATAAGTGAAAAGTCTATTATGGCGTCAAACCTGAAGCATTGTGAAATCCTGAGATTGGCACCAGTATTTGACGAGGACCATAAAATAGATGTAAAAAAAAGAGCATTTTTGCCAGGATGTCCTTTTTTGAAAATTCGTTTGTTGCCGGCTCCACAGCATTCCTTTTGTCATGTAGAGACACTTGTGCGATTAATACTTAAATTGCTGGAATCTCCTCCAAATGGTCTGAGGATATTTAATGTTGCCGATTTAGAGCCATACAATCAGCATGACATAATAGAGTGGTTTCCGGGGCTGTCAATTCCCTTGCCTGTTGCCATAACAAAACCAATATATTGCTTAACTAGATTAGTACCGGGGAGAAAAGGCTATTCTATGCGGTGTATGTACAATAAATTATTTAAATCAAATGTTTATCATCTGTAGTAATGAGGGTGTAAAATAGTTGTAAATAGCCTTCAGAGGGTAAACGAGTTGGTAAAGCATTACCAGAGACCGGAAGACATTTTGGGAGAGAACGGGCTTTTAAAGCAGTTGACCAGAGGGATATTTGAGCGTTGCTTGCAAGGGGAGATGACGCATCATCTTGGGTATGGAAAGTAGGGAAACGGCTGAATGGTTTAAGAAAACAGTTGTGAGTTTTAAATTATAATTTTTTTTGAACAAGATAAAGCGTGAAGCAAAGCCTGATAAAAGAAGAGAGCTATTCATTTCAAAAAGTTAAAACTTGAAATCAATCAACCCATGAAAAGACTATTTGATTTTACAATGTCTCTGTCTCTTCTCATTATATCCAGTGTTCCAATGCTTTTCATCTCATTGATGGTTAAGCTTACCTCCGTGGGGTCTGTCCTCTATTGGTCTGATAGAGTGGGGAGAAACAATACTACCTTCAAGATGCCAAAGTTTCGCACAATGCGGGTTGATACTCCTGCTGTAGCGACTCATTTACTTTCCAATCCCGATCAATTTCTGACCCTGATTGGAAAGTTCCTGCGCAAGTTGAGTTTAGATGAATTGCCGCAGCTTTACAGTATAATTAAAGGAGATATGAGCTTTGTTGGTCCGAGGCCTGCTTTGTTTAATCAGGGTGATTTAATTAAGATCAGAACGATGAGGGGAATTCATAAGCTCTCTCCAGGACTTACTGGATGGGCTCAGATAAATGGTCGGGATGATATTCCGCTTCCGGTCAAAGTTGATTTTGATGAATATTATATGAAGCACAGGTCATTTTTTTTTGATATTAAAATATTGTGGCTGACTATTTTTAAGGTTGCCAGTAGCGCTGGCATAAAACATTAAATGCTGAAACAATATATTTCAAATCTTTTACATCCTAGTTTATTTAAACGATATTTCTTTTTCTTACTCTCCGACATCTTAATTATTGCTGCCTCCCTTTACCTCTCCTTTCTCACCCGTTTTGAGTTTGTTTTAGATGAGAAGTATCGG
>JACROO010000061.1 GCA_016214355.1 Nitrospirota bacterium
CTTCACTGCAACCTTCCTTATTAAAATATCAGCATCATTGAGATAATCCTTTAATATCTCTAATGCCGATGGACTCTTAATTTCGCTAAGCGCCCATATTACCTCTTTCCGGACCCTTATATCGGGGTGTTTTGCAGCGGTTATGATATGTTCTAATGCCCTTTTATCTCCTATCTGACGGAGGATGTATACTATATTTCTAACAACATACCAGCGTGAATCGCTGAGTCCTTTAGCAAGCGTTTGCAGATCCTTTTTTCCGACTGGAATAAGAATATTCATTACTTTTTTCCTTCCCTGTATGCTTTCCAGTTCTCCCAAAACCATGATTAATGGGATTATGGCATTTCTATTAAGGAATTCGGTATATTCAATTAAAAAATTTTCATCAATATCTATGTCCGACTCTAAAATTTTACAAACACGCATGACTAACTCTTCGGAATTTACACCCGACAGCAGGAGATTCATCTGTTTTTTAACGTTGTCAGGAGTTGCCGGGCTTTCTGCTGTCTCCTTTGCCTTTTTTATAATTCCTTAACATCCTCAGCATTGAATGCGTCTGAATAAGCCTTCATGAATGTGTCAACATTAGGGACTTTACTTTTTATCTCGTTCGTTGCCTTTGTTTCAAAATCTTCATCTTCTGTTAGAAATGATTCATCAACGATATATTTTATATTTGTGAAATCCATTTCCCAAAATAGTGTGACAATATCGTCATCAATGGTTTCCCTGTCAAGATCAACCGCAATACTTTTAAGAAAATCTTCCAGTTCGTGTTTTGACAGCCCTTTCTTAAAACTTAATTCTCTTATTCCATCCTTAAAAAATAACAGTGCAAAATTATTTTCTTTTTCAGGGTTGTGGTATACCTGGTCGGAGCCGTAAAATATATCATTCTGTTTTATTTTAAAAACAAGTTTATCTTTGTAATTTAAGAACTCATCAAATACCGTGAAGGTGTCGTCTATTGTTTTTACGTAGATTGGATTGTTTGCAGGATAAAGCCGGATGTTCTTCTTTGCCTTGAGTAACGTCTGAATTATATGTTTTACCTTTGTTACCTCTTCGGCTGCCATTTCAACAAGATACCATAAATTTTTGTAGGTGTCAAAGAGAGGGCAAAATTATTGAAAATGCAAAATTAATAAGCGGTTACGTTATCTTTTATATATGATACGGTTTAAACAATTACCCAAAAATATTCATAAAAAAATTGGTTTATTAAAAGCGGTGTTTGAGGATGACCCAAACATCATTTTTGCGTATCTTTTTTGGGGCTTTTAAAAGACAGGTTATCTTTTTAAATTGACTTTACCCCATAAATTATGTAAAAATAAAACTGCCCTTTTTAAGGTTAAAGACAAATGGAGGCTTTTTATGTATGCTGTAATAGAAACAGGCGGCAAACAGTACAGGGTTTCTGAAGGAGACGTTATCAAAGTTGAGAAGCTCAATGCAGAAGGTACTGTTGATTTTGATAAGGTCCTGATGGTCTCAGACGGCACTAAGGTTGATTTTGGTTATCCTTTTCTTTCATCCGCAAAGGTTACTGCAGAAGTACTCGGAGATAAGAAGGCTGAGAAGGTGCTTGTGTTCAAACAGAGACCGAGAAAAGGTTACAGGAGACTGAGGGGGCACAGACAGCCGTATACTGAGGTCAGGATTAAGAACATAGAGATTAAATAAATAGAGAAGTTTTAATTTCAAATGTCAAAGCTCAAATATCAAATAAAAATTAAAAATCATCCCGAATAGTCGGGATTATTTGTAATTTTACGAAAGCGGGAGCAAGTTTGTAACTTGCTCCCAATATTTGGAGGGTTCAGGTTGCAAACCTGAACCCTCTTAGAGCGAATATAGAGTTTAAATAAATAGAAAACAGTAAGCAGTAAGCAGGGAGGGTTTAAAATGGCTCATAAAAAAGGCGTAGGCAGTTCAAGAAACGGGCGTGACAGCGCTGCACAGCGTCTCGGCGTAAAGAGATTCGGCGGGCAGTTTGTCAAGGCAGGTAATATCCTTGTAAGACAAAGGGGTACCGTATTTCATCCCGGCTTCAATGTAGGCAGAGGGAGTGATGATACCCTTTATGCAAAAATAAGTGGTATTATTGCTTTTGAACGCAAAAGCAAGTCAAGACAGCAGATAAGCGTTTATCCGCTGCCAGTTGCTCAGGCTGAACCGCCAAAGGCTGAAACGACTCAAACCGTATAAGACGAACCACGAAAACCATTACTTGATGACCATTCAGAAGGCTGGTTCTACCAGCCTTTTTTCCATTCTTGCATCTTTTCGGTTTTGTCATTCCCGCAGTAGTTAGCGGGAATCCAGTGATTTTTTAAAAGACTCTGGATTCCGCGTCCCCCGATTCAGGACTTCGAGGGCAGGCAAGTGCGGAATGACGGAAATATGACAAGTCTTTTTTCCATTCTGCGACCCTTGCCTCTCTCACCCTGCATCTTGTATCCTGTATCCTGAATCGTGTATCGTTAAACAATGCAATTTGTTGACCGGGTAAAAATTTATGTGAAGGCTGGAGACGGCGGAAGGGGCTGTGTAAGCTTCCGGAGGGAGAAATACGTCCCGAGAGGTGGTCCTAACGGCGGAGACGGCGGAAGGGGCGGGCATATCATATTCAGGGCGTCAAAAGACATCAATACACTTCTGGATATCAAATATCAGCAGCATTACAGGGCTGAAAAAGGACAGCACGGCATGGGGAAGGACATGCATGGTAAAAACGGGAAAGACATGTTTATTCCTGTTCCAGTGGGTACTCTTGTAAAAGATGCACTTACAGAGGAAATTCTTACCGACCTTGTGAAAGAAGGGCAGGAATTCTTGGCAGTAAAAGGCGGCAGGGGAGGACTTGGCAATACTCATTTTAAAGCCCCCACAAGACAGGCGCCGAAATTTGCACAGCCAGGAGAACACGGGGAAGAAAGAACCCTAAATTTAGAGCTTAAACTCCTTGCAGATGTCGGTTTGATAGGGCTTCCAAATGCAGGCAAATCCACGCTGATATCTGTCGTCTCATCAGCAAAGCCGAAGATTGCGGATTATCCTTTTACAACACTTGTCCCTGTCTTAGGTGTTGTAAGGGCAGGAAGGTCTAAAGGTTTTGTAATTGCCGACATTCCGGGCATGATTGAAGGCGCACACAAAGGCACAGGATTAGGCTTTCAGTTTCTAAGGCATGTTGAAAGGACGTCAATTCTCCTTCACCTTGTTGACATATCAGAAGGGGCAGAGGGCGACCCCGTCCGGAATCTTGAGAAGATCAATCAGGAGCTTAAACTTTACAGCCCCCTGCTTCTTGGAAAGCCTCAGGCAGTGGTGGGGACAAAGACCGACATAATAGGCAATGGGAAAAAACTGGATAAACTTGCACGCTACTGCAAAAGAAAAAAATATGATTTCTTCCCGGTATGCGCTGTTACAGGCGAGGGGATTAAAAAACTTATTGCATACCTTGGGGCAAGGGTAGAAGAGTTAAAGAAAGTTTCTTGATAACATAAGAGAGTTAACCAATAATTAAGCCTTAAAGAAGCTTCAGCCAGGATGGGAATAAACGAAATATGTCGTCTATCATCCCATTTTGGGACAAAAAGCGAAGTAGTTCGGATATGAAGAAGTTAAATGAAATTTCGGGCGGGAGAAGGTGACTAAGACGATAAAAATAGAACCGATGTTCTATTTTTAGCATGCCCGCACCTTCGCTTAACAACCGAGTTTGCGACGCTCCATTATCCAGATGCGACACTGGGGTTGCTCCATGTGCCTCGGCGGCACGGCACAACCCCACAACGTTAAACAACTGATTAAAATGGTATATTTGAACATTGAGGAGGTGATATAAATGGCAGCTGTGAAACAACAAGTTATTCAGATGATTCAATCCTTGCCTGAAGAGGTAACGGTTGATGACATTATGGCTGAACTGTATTTTAAACTGCAGGTTGATGCTGGGTTGAAGGAATTAGACGAGGGGAAAGGAATTCCTCACGAAGAAATTGAAAAACGGATGTCTAAATGGCTTACCGCATAAAATGGTCTCCGAGGGCAGCTTCCCACGTGGTATTCTAATCAGTATCAAATTTGATACAAGAAAGGATGTGAATTAAAATGTCTGTAAGTATTATGGAAGACATCAAGTCGGTTTCTGATTTAAAAAAGAAAACCAACGAGATTTTTAAACAGATGCACCGTACAGGCCGCCCTATTATTGTTACTGTTAATGGAAAACCCGATGCTGTTCTGCTTGATGTAGGGGTTTTTGAGAAAAAATTAAAGGCATTGAATCTCGGTGCTTTATTAACTCAGGCAGAACGCGAGGTAAAGAAAGGACATACCCGGCAGGCGCGGGATTTTTTGAAGGAGCTTAAAGAGAGTGCGAAAGTATCGCGTTGAAATCACAGCAATAGCGGAATCCGATATCCTGGAGATTTTTAAATACATCTTAAAAGTGTTTGAGAAATAGATTGGAGATGTTGTAAGTCGGACTTTGCTTAGTAATAAAATATGAGGACCCAAAAAGAAATGGCAGCGGAAAGGTTTTTAATATGAAACGACTGGTAGTAAAAATAGGAAGCAGCCTGCTTGCATCGGCAGAGCATGGGCTTAATACAAAACGCCTCCATTCAATAACCAAGGATATCTCTGATGTTGTAGATAAAGGCTGTGAGGTGGTAATAGTCTCCTCAGGCGCTATTGCAGCAGGGTTGAAAAAATTAGGGCTTAAGGAAAAACCAAGAGACATAAAGCTGAAACAGGCAGCAGCAGCAATCGGACAGTCAAGCCTGATGTGGGCATATGAACACAGTTTTGCAGATTTTGGGAAAAAGACTGCACAGGTGCTCCTTACAAGGGATGATGTAATAAACAGGGCAAGGTTCATAAACGCAAAAAATACCCTGCTTACGCTTTTAAGCTATAAAGTCATCCCGGTAATAAATGAAAATGACCCTGTGGCAATTGATGAAATAAAATTTGGAGATAATGACTTCTTAGCCTCCTTAGTCTCAGGACTTGTTGAGGCAGAGATGCTCGTTATCCTGTCTGATGTAGAAGGTCTTTATACAAAAAACCCTGAGCAGGAAGGGGCAGTGCTGATAAATTGTGTTGACGAGATAACTAAAGAAATTGAGATGACGGCAGGGGGAAAAGGCAGTGCCGTAGGCACAGGCGGAATGTATTCAAAACTCCTCGCAGCAAAACAGGCGGTTAATTACGGAATACCTGTAGCAATCATAAGCGGTAAGAAGAGCGGGCTTCTTCTCCGGCTGCTTGAAGGCGGGAAGGTCGGGACATATTTTAAACCGCAAAAAGAGAGAATATCTTCTAAAAAAGGCTGGATTGCCTACGGTTTGAAATCAAAGGGCATGGTTTATCTTGATGAAGGGGCGGTCAAGGCTCTTACAATGCACGGCAAGAGCCTTCTTCCATCGGGCATATCTAAAATAGAAGGCGAATTTAATATTGGTGATGCTGTAAGCTGCCTGAACCCCGTGGGCAAAAAAATTGCCAAGGGCCTGACAAATTACTCATCCGAGGAGCTTGCACGCATTAAGGGCAAAAAGACCTCTGAAATAGAGGGCGTGCTTGGATATAAATACTCAGATGAAGTAATCCACAGGGATAATCTGGTGCTTGTTTAAACTGTGCATGGGTAAGTACTAAGGAGTTCATAAGTAAGACCACACGGAGAGGAAAAGGTCTTTTCAATGCCGGAGGCAGGTTCAGCATGACAATAAAAGGCATTTCAAGATGAACCAGTATCTGCTTCAGGAATACGGCGCATGGACTGTAATGATAATCTCATACGTTATAGGCATCTTTGCAAGCAGGAATATACAAGTAGAGGGTTTTATTGCTTTAGCCGCAGTTGCCCTGCTTGTTAACTCCAAACAGGCATTTACAAAATGGATACGCGGGACGCAGCCGCTAAAACCGCTGATTGTTTTTATCTTACAGGTAATTACTGCCCTGTTAATATTTATTGCACTCTTTGAATCAGATATATTTAAACTTTTGTCCTATCTCATCATCCCTGCCGCATATCTTCTGCTTTTCAGGCTTGCAGGAGAACATTTTTTTATTACTGAACTGTGCGGCTTTGCCCTTCTTGCACTTGCAGTCTTAGTTGCAAAGTTTTCCCTGACAGGAGAGATAGATAACAGGCTCTATCTGAGCGTGGCGGTTTTCTTTATAGCAGGCGTCTTCAGGGTAAGGGTGCAGACAAGAAAGGGTGCATTAGAAAGAGTTTCCATGACAATTTATATACTGCTGTCTGTATTTATTTATCATTTAATAAAAACACCGCTAATAGTTCTGCTGCCACTTATTGATAATCTGGTCTTATCCATTACACTCTACAGTGTAAAATTAAAGACAACGGGCTGGATTGAGCTGATAAAGGGAATAGTATTTTTGCTTCTGACTGCAATCTTTCTATGATATATATCATGGTTTCGGTTTTTCAGAAATGCTATAAATAATCCATGAGGAATCATTAGGAGGTACTTATGGCAAAAACACCTGTTGTTGACTATGAAACATGCATAGGCTGCGGCTCATGTGTTGAGCTGTGCCCTGAGGTATTTGAACTTAGAGACGAAAAGGCATGGGTTATAGGACCAGACAAATGCAGCACCTGCGACTGTGAAGGGGCATTGAACATCTGCCCTGTTGAGGCAATAAAAATGATAGAAGAATAAAGGAGGGTTTATGGAGATACTTGATTTAAAAAAATTGATTAAATTTAAAACTGACAAGATAAGCCGTGAGATGCTTTCTGACAAGCCTGAGATGAGGATTGCCCTGATGTGCCTTAATGAAGGACAGAAACTTGAGCCTCACAAGGCACCGCTTAGATTACTCATGTACGTTGTTCAGGGCAGGGGGACATTTATCGTGGGCGAAGAGCGCATAGAGGCAGAGGAAAAAACCTGTATCCTGTGCGACCCGATGGTGCCTCATGGTTTTGAGGCTGATAAAGGTGAAAGGCTTGTTGTAATGGCAGTTGTTACGCCCGTAGAATGAGCTAAAACTTTTGACTTATCTGCCCTTAAGATGTATTATTACAACGTATTTGTGCTTTATTTACTCATGGTAACGGAGAACTAAAAATATGGCTAAGGTCATGAAACTCGGGCTTCCAAAGGGTAGTCTTCAGGAATCAACATTAAAGCTTTTCAAAAAGGCAGGTTATCAGGTATCCATTGATGCGCGTTCTTATTATCCTGTCGTTGACGACCCGGAGATAGAGGCAATGCTTATAAGGGCTCAGGAGATGGCTAAGTATGTAGCAGACGGTGTGCTTGATGCAGGGCTTACGGGAAAGGACTGGATATTAGAGCAGAATGCCGATGTGCATGAGGTTGCGGAGCTTAACTACGCAAAAGAAGGGCTAAGACCTGTTAAGTGGGTTATTGCAGTGCCGAATGACTCAAAGATTAAGGGCATCAAAGACTTAAACGGCAAGCGCATTGCAACAGAGCTTGTCGGTTTTACCAGAAGGTATCTCAAATCCAAAGGCATAAAGGCAGAAGTAGACTTCTCATGGGGTGCTACAGAGGTCAAGCCCCCTTACCTTGCTGATGCGATTGTAGAGCTTACTGAGACAGGCACATCTTTAAAGGCAAACAATCTGAGGATTATTGAGACCATTCTTGTATCAACCACGCGGTTTATTGCAAATAAAAAAGCATGGCAGGACAAGTGGAAAAGGCAGAAGATAGAAAATATTGCGCTTCTTTTAAGGGGAGCGCTTTCGGCAGAGGAAAAAGTAGGGCTTAAAATGAATGTGCCTGAGAAGTCATTTAAAAAGGTAATGAGCCTTCTTTCTTCTATGCACTCTTATATCTGTGGATACCAGCCAGATTCTTCAGTCGCTGATTAACGCCTCTCCCTTAGCTATCATCGCCATTGACCCTGACGGAAACGTCATCCTGTGGAGTCCTGCTGCCGAGCGCATCTTTGGCTGGAGCGAACAGGAGGTGCTCAAGCGGCCTAACCCTATCGTACCTGAAGAAAAACAGGATGAATTCCGCGCATTCAGGCAGAGGATTTTTCAAGGCGAGTCATTCAGCGGTGTGGAGGTGCGCCGGCAGAAAAAAGATAGGTCTCTGATTGATGTCAGCCTCTCAACAGCACCTTTATATGCTGCCGCCGGAAACATTATTGGAGCCATGGCAGCAATTGAGGATATCTCTGAACGCAAACAAATTGAAAAATCACTGCGTCAATCAGAAGAACGGTATAGGAAACTCGTTGAAGAATTACCGGTCGTCATCTACAGCCTTTCTGAAGATGGAACGATTACCTAGCTGAACCCTGCATTTGAGAAAATCACAGGTTGGCAATGCCCTGAATGGATTGGTAAACCGTTCATGGGCATTATACATCCTGATGATTTGACTCTTGCAATAGAAACGTTTCAACAAGTTCTAAGAGGAGAAACCCCTCTACCATATGAATTACGTGTCCTTTCAAGGCATGGTGAGTATTTAGTTGGAGGATTCGTAAGTACGCCTCAAATTAGGGACGGAAAAATTGTTGGAGAATTTGGAATCGTTTGTGATATCACCGAACATAAACATGCAGAGGATAAAATCAGGACCCTTAGTGAACTCAATGATAAGATCATTAGGACATCGCCAATCGGTATCCATGTCATTGACAGGGATTTCATAGTTAGAATCTGGAATTCATATCTTGAGACTTATACTACAATTGAAGCAAGAGACATCATAGGTAAAAACCTGTTTGAGGTCATCCACGGGTTAGTAAGCAGCGGGTGGGACAAAGAATACAGGAGAGTAATTGAATCAGGAGAGCCGCTCGAAAGGTATGGCTATAAACATATCAGAACCATGGGACCAAAAAAAGGAGAGGTTCTATACCAAAATACAAAGATAGTCCCTTTAAAACAAAATGGCAACGTTATTGGTGCAATCACAATACTTGAGGACATTACTACATATAAGAAAACCGAAAAAGAACTTACAGAAAAGGTTGAGGAGCTTGAGAAGTTTTATGAAATGGCTATCGGCAGAGAAATCAAGATGAAAGAGTTGAAAGAGGAGATAGAAAGATTAAAAGCTGAACTTTCAGAGTATAAGAAAACCTGAAATGGAAGACAAAATCACTACCCGCAATATACTTGATAAGCACATAAAAAAATGGCAGGCATTGATTGAGACATTGCCATATCCGGTGTCTGTCCATGATACTGAGTTTAATGTTGTAATGGCAAACAAAAAATTTATTGATGTCTGCGGAAGGGCTGATGTAACAGGCTTAAAATGCTATGATTTAATCCACTGTCAGGAAAAGCGTGTTGAAGGCTGTCCTATGTCAAAAACCCTGAAAAGCGGCAATCCGGAAAGGGCTGAATTATATGAGCCAACCCTGAAAAAATATCTGCTTGTTCAGACCTCGCCAATATTTATTGAAGAAAATCTGGTTGGTATAACCCATTCGGTTACAGACATAACCGAATTAAAACAATCCGAGACATCTTATATTGAGCTCACCGAGGTGTTAGGAACTTCATTGAATGAGGTTAAAAAGAGGGAGCTCTTGCTTCAGAAAGGCAAAGACGCCTTCTTAAATATGCTTGAAGACATCAACGAATCATACAGAGAACTGGAAGAACTCTTTATGAGCACTGTAAGGGCAATGGCAAATGCCATTGATGCAAAAAGCCACTGGACAAGAGGTCATTCTGAAAGGGTCATGGTGTATGCAGAGCAGATTGCTCACGAGATGGGGCTTGATGAAAACGATACAAAAAACCTCAGGCTTGCAGCGCTGCTTCACGATGTGGGGAAAATAGGGACTTATGATTACCTTCTGGACAGACCTAAAAAGCTTACAGATGAGGAGGTTGAAATAATAAGAAAACACCCTGCTCAGGGTGCAGAAATACTTAAAGGGATAAAACAGTTAAAGGATATAATTCCATTGATAAGGCACCACCATGAGCGCATAGATGGGAAAGGGTATCCGGATAAACTTAAAGGTGATGAAATCCCTCTTGGGGCAAGGATACTCCATGTGTCCGATTCATTTGATTCTATGATATCAGACAGGCCATACCGTTCTGCCCCTGGCAGTGAATATGCCATATCAGAATTAAAAAGATACAGCGGCACACAGTTTGACCGGCAGGTAGTTGAGGCATTTCTAAGGGTCTTAAGCAAAGAGGTTGTGGTATAATCATTCACGATGGATGTTAAAAAACTCGTAAGACCCAATGTGCGTTCCCTCACGCCTTACTCCGCCAAGGAAATTTCATGCTCTGTAAAGCTTGATGCAAACGAAAGTCCTTATTCACCGTTCAGCGTTCAGCGTTCAGCGTTCAGCGTTAAAAAAATTTTTCAGACTTTAAATCGCTATCCTGACCCTGAGGCAAAGGCATTAAAGCAAGTCATTGCAGGAAATCTGAGGCTTAAACCTAAAAACATCCTTCATGGCAATGGCTCTGATGAACTGATTTATTATCTCATAACAACCTTTGGCGGGCCTGTGCTGTATCCGGTCCCGACTTTTTCAATGTACGGGATTATCGCACAGGCGCTGGGTGAAAAAAATACCGGCATTCCCCTTAATGGAGAGTTTGACCTTGATATTGACAGGATGCTCCGTGCAATCCGCAGAGAGAAGCCAAAATTAATTTTCTTAAGCTCACCAAATAACCCCACGGGCAACTGCTTTTCTTCAGAGAAAATTTTTAAAATAATTAATAAGACTTTCTCAGTTTTCACTTCTCACTTCTCACTTGTCGTTATTGACGAGGCATATCAGCCTTTCTCAAGCAATAAAGGCTTCCTGCCAATGCTTAAAGACTATAAAAATCTTGTTGTCCTGAGAACCCTGAGCAAAGTCGGGCTTGCAGGTTTAAGGACAGGCTTCCTGATAGCAGATTCAGAGATAATAAACGAGGTCAACAAGGTGCGACTTCCTTTTAACCTCAATTCCGTCTCTCAGCCAGTTGCAATTGAGGCATTGAAAGACAAAAAGACAATAAATTCATATATAAAGTCAATTATCTCTGAGAGAGAAAGGCTTTTAAAAGAACTTTCAAAAATAAACGGTATCACGCCCTATCCATCAGAGGCGAATTTCATATTATTCAGGGTGAAAAATCCTGACAAAATTTATAATGGTCTTCTTAAAAGAGGCGTGCTTGTGAGGAATATGAAAGGGATTGTGGACGGCTGCTTGCGGGTGACAGTCGGGACACC
>JACROO010000068.1 GCA_016214355.1 Nitrospirota bacterium
ATATCAATTGAGTTGTAAGGGCATGCATCTATGCACTGACCACAGCTTATGCAGTCGCTGTGTATTAATTCAACCACTCCATCATCATTTTTGACTAAGGCATTTTCCGTGCATTTTGTTATGCATGGCGGATTGTCACAGTGATTACAAAGGCGGGGGAGGAAAAGTTTTTTTATGTCAGGATAAGTGCCTGATGTGTAGGTCTCAACCCTGCACCTGAATGTCCCGAACGGGATATTGTGTTCAGCCTTGCATGTTACCTGACAGCCGTAACAGCCAACGCACCTCTGGAGGTCAATCAGCATCCCGTATCGTTTTCTATAGTTCATAGCTCATAGTTCATAGCTCATAGCTCATAGCAAAAAACAATCAACTGAGGCTCTTGCAAAAGTCTTATCCCCCCTCCCATCAAGGGGGAGGGGATTTTTTAGGGACTTTTGCAAGAGCCTCAACTATGAACTATTTATTCGTTATCATCAGCCGCTTGACAGTTTTCGGCAGCGGCAGAAGGGCAAGGTCGTCTCTGCATATCTCGGGCTTGTAAGACTCATAGTCTAATATGCCTAACTTTCTTTCAAGCCTTCTTGCAAAGTGGGACATGCTGTAGCATACCACCCAGAATCCTATTGCCATACATATGTATGCCGAAAACATCTTGTTGGGCTGGCGCTGGCTTATAATTATGCCTGTTTGTGTAAGCTCAACAATGCCGATAATGTAGACAACAGATGTGTTTTTAAACTGGGAATTAAAGAAACTTACAAAGGAAGGAATCATTAATTTAAACGCCTGAGGCATGACAACGGTCAAAAGTGCCTGCCCGCGGGACATGCCGCTTGATAATGCAGCCTCCATCTGTCCTTTCGGCACTGCTAAAAACCCTGCCCTTACTATTTCTGCCTGATAGGCGCCTGCGTAAAATGAAAGCGGAATCACGGCAACCCAGAACAGCGGCAGCCTAAACCCAATCATCGGGAGAAAAAAATAAAACCAGAAGACAATCATTAACAAAGGCATTGAGCGCATATTCTCAATATAAAATACGCAGGGATAACGGATATACCTCCTGCATGAAGTCCTCCCGAGACCGAAAAATATGCCGATTAACAGACCAAAAAAAATAGATATTACTGCAAGGGCAATATTCAGCGTCAGCCCCCCTAAAGGACCGGCAGGATAAGCGCCTAACAAATAAAACTTCCAGTTTGGAATTTGTTCAAATAAGTTCATTTTCTTACGTTTTTATCCGGGTAATACTGGATATATCAATCTTTAACTGCCGTTCAAATTTTAGAATGACTTGAACCATGGCAAATGCGACGAGAAGATAAAATGCTGTTGCCAAAAAAGTAACTTCAAGCCCTCTGAATGTGATAGATTCAACTTGTTGCGTTGCCCATGTAAGCTCAGGTGCTGTTATTGCCATACAAAGAGAGGTGTTTTTAAAATTATGCACCATTCTGGTTCCAAGGGGAGGAAGGATTATCCTGAATGCCTCAGGCAGTATTATATATCTGAACTGCTGGAACCTGTTAAGGCCTGTTGCAACCGCAGCCTCTATGTGCCCCCTCGGCACTGCCAGAATACCTGTCCGGACAATGTCTGAGACATATGCAGAGTTATCAACGGTCAGGCCTATGATTCCTGCTATTACTGAATAATACGGGTATCCGTGGAGCTTTTCCCCGAGACCAAAAGGCAGGAGTTCAGGAAATACAAAATAAAAAAACGGAAGCCAAAAGAGTCCCGGGATATTCCTTACAATTTCAACATAAAATCTTCCCGGCATGTTCAGAAACCTGAACCTTGAGAGCCTTATTACAGCCAGAATTGTCCCGATTAACAGGGATGCTATTGCCGTGACAGCGGCTATAAGAAAAGTCAGTTCTACTCCGGTTATAAGCCACTGAAGATAAGGCTGTCTAAATGGTATGCCCCAGTCAAATTCGTATCTGAGATTAAAAATTTTATTCCTCCGGCACTACTGATTATCCCCGTTGATATTATTAACAGGGATATGCAGAATCTTGCTCATAAATTCCCTTGTCCTTTTCTGCTTCGGATTTACAAATATGTCCGGCGGCTTGCCTACCTCTACAATCTCCCCCTTATCCATAAAGACTACCCTGTCAGCGACACTGCATGCAAAACCTATCTCGTGTGTGACGACAACCATGGTCATACCGCTTTGGGCAAGGGAGACCATCACATCAAGCACCTCGCTTGTAAGTTCGGGGTCAAGGGCAGAGGTTGGTTCATCAAAAAGCATTATCTTTGGCTCCATTGCAAGGCTCCGTGCTATGGCGACTCTTTGCTGCTCTCCTCCTGATAACTGACTCGGATATGCATTGCACTTATTTGCAAGCCCAATCCTTTCCATGAGTTTACATGCCTTCTCTTTTGCATCGTTTTTACTTAATTTTTTGACCTTAATAGGGGCAAGCATCAGATTCTGAATGGCTGTTTTATGCGGATAAAGATTCAGATGCTGAAAGACCACCCCTATATCTGCACGCAATGCAGTGAGGTTTGTCCCTGCGGTCTGAAGGGATAACCCGTTAACTATAATCTCGCCTTCGTCAATAGGTTCAAGCTTATTAATTGTCTTTATCAGTGTGCTTTTGCCTCCACCGCTGGGTCCGCATATTACAACAACCTCGCCGCTTTCTATCTCCAGATTGATATCTTTTAGAACATATGTATTGTTATTGAACTTTTTGCTGACGTTTTTAAATTTAATCATCTTAAACCCTGCTTAATGAATCTTTAACTTCAAGATTTCTATTGAAAGTTACAATATACAATAACTCCTCCCTTTTTTAAAACTATTAACAATCAATCAGGCCATACATAAAGCATATCGCCGTAAGTATCTTTCGGCAGACGGGGCCTTGCGTTTATCGGAAGAGGGAATTTGCCCTTAGTCCCGAACCACTTCTGATAAATATTCTCATATGTTCCGTCCTTCAGCATGTCCTGTAGAATAAAACTTATCTTGTCCCTCCACTTGCTGTCATTTGGCGGCACTCCAATGCCGTAAAGACCGGGGCTGTACATAGGCCCTACTGCCTCAAAATTTACCCCTATATCGCCTGCAACTGCCGCCATTATCTGTGCATCCTGAGAGTATGCATCAATCTTACCCAGTTTTAATGCCATGAAGCCCTCAGCACTGTTCTGGAATGAAAGCATTACCGGCGCCTTCTTTGAATATTTTGCAAGCTCCTGCGGCGCTGCAATGAAGGCGTTTGAGCCTTGGTCAACACCTATTTTCTTGCCGCCAAGATCCTTAAACGATTTGAACTTACCTTTCTTCGCATAAAATATCTTGCCTGTCCAAAAATACGGAGGCTCTGCATAATCCATCTGCTCCTCACGGCTGCGCGTCTGGCTTATGTTCGCCAGTGATATATCAATTGCGCCGTTTGCAAGAAATGCAATCCTCGTCTTATTGTCAACCAGCACCCTCTCAATCTTTACGCCGAGTTTTTTTGCAATTTCCTCGCCAATGTCAACGTCAAAGCCGACCCAGTTGCCTTTTTCATCAATGTAGTTCATTGGAGGCGTTGCATTGCCGCTCCCGATACGCACTACACCCTTTTCCTTTACTACATCAAGGATAGACTTGTCCCCTGCTGTTGCTGTAACAGAGATAAAAAGCGAAAGCAAAAGCACCGTTAAAACCACTACACCAATTCTCTTCATAACTCTAACTCTCCTTTCTTTTTTTGATGCCTAAGGATTTCTATAAATCCTATGATTTGTGTTCGTGATTAAAGTATAAGCAAAAATTATGCTGTAAAAAACTTTAAAAAAACGTAAAAAAATCTTATAGTTTGCAATAAGAATTAATTAAAGACAGCTCAAAAATTGAACATATTGTTCAATTTTTGAGCTAATTGAAGAAGTAAAAAATTCTAGAAAGGTCTATGCTTTATATAAATCCAAGCACCTTCCTGCGGGGTATTCTGGAAGGTACTGGATAAATAATCCATCACAGGGATTTTAAGATTCCGCCTTTCCCATCTTCTCCCGGAGGGTATTCCTTGAGATGCCGAGGAGTTTTGCAGCCATTGCCTGATTGTTTTTTGTCAGTTCAAGGGCTTTTTTAACCATGAAATGCTCAAAGGCAGAAATTGCCCCTTTATATATATCTTCTCCGCCCTTTTGTAAAAATTCTGCCGCAATGCCTGAGAGCATCTTTTCTATATCCGTTATTCCCTTGCCAGACATTCCTGCCTGTGTCAACCATTCGCAGTCTTCCGAGGAAAGAATCCCGAGAGGTCGGGACTGGCACAGAACTATCCCCCGATGGATAATGCTCTGAAGTTCCCGTACATTCCCGGGCCAGTAATACTCTTTAAACTCACTGAGCATTTCGGGCGAGATTCCCTTTACGTCTTTCCCGAGTTCACTGTTAAATTTCTGCATAAAAAAATAGACTAAATCTTCTATGTCATCTTTTCTTTCCCTTAACGGCGGCACGTATATACTTACAACATTCAAACGCCAGTATAGGTCATCCCTGAATTTTCCTTCACCGACCAATGCCTCAAGGTTCTTATTTGTTGCGGCAATAATCCTTACATCTGTTTGAATCAATTCATTCCCTCCGAGGCGCTGAAAACATCCGTCCTGAAGCACCCTAAGCAGTTTTGCCTGAAGAGGCAGGGGCATATCTGCAATCTCATCAAGAAACATCGTGCCCTTATTGCATTGTTCAAACTTTCCAATCTTTCTGTTATCTGCACCTGTAAAAGCGCCCTTTTCATGTCCGAAGAGTTCACTCTCAAGCAGCGTCTCAGGTATAGCAGCGCAGTTAACAGGAAGGAACGGTTTAATTGCCCTTTTGCTGTGATAATAAATCGCCCTCGCAATTAACTCTTTGCCTGTGCCTGTTTCTCCGCTTAAAAGCACAGTTACATCGCTTTCCGCAATCTGACCTATCTTTTTATATATCTCAAGTATGCAAGGACTTTTACCGATAATCCTGTCACCTGCTTCTTTCTCTTCCCCAAAAGTAACAGGTACAGTCATTTTCCCCGCAGTAATGGCTTCTTTCACAAGGGCAATCAAACGGGCATTATCAACCGGTTTGGTAAAATAATCATAAGCCCCGTACTTCATTGCGGTTATTGCCTTTTCAGATGTGCTGTAGGCAGTCATCATTATTACTGCAAGTGCAGGATGCAGGGTCTTTAATCTTTTGAGCGTCTCCAGTCCGTCAGAGCCCGGCATTGAAACATCCATAATAACAAGGTCAGGATTTTCTTCGCCTGCCTTCTCTACGGCTTCTTCGCCGTCAAAGGCTGTAATAACATCATAGCCGTGCCTGCCAAGGATCCTCTTAAATGAATAGCAGACCCCCTTTTCATCATCTACTACAAGGATTTTATCCATTCTTCCCCCAAACTATAAACCACAGAGAACACGGAGAAAAAAATAAGTACCTTTTTTAAAAAATCATATTTTTTATCTTTTTCTGTGCACTCTGTAGTTAATGTCTTTTAGTTTTTTTATCATCAATATATTCCTCTGTGTTCTCTGTGGTTAATTAAGTTTTTATTATTTCGGTAATTTTACTGTAAATACTGTCCCTGCACCTTCGGTGCTGTCAAAAAATATTTTGCCTTTATGCGCCTTGACTATATTATAAGCTATTGAAAGCCCAAGACCCGTGCCATTTACCTTTGTTGTAAAGAACGGGTCAAAGACCTTTGACTTCATACTGGATGGTATCCCGATGCCTTTATCCCAGAGCATTACCTCTACAAAGCCGTCGTCTGTCTTTCCTGAAATCCTGATTTCTCCGCCGTCAGGCATTGCCTCAATAGAATTGATAATAAGATTCAGAAAGACCTGTTCAAGAAGCGACCTGTCCGCCTTTACGGTAGGAAGGGTTTCTATCATATCTTTATGCACGTTTATCCGGTAATTCTGCAGGTCAAATGTTGAGAGAGACAGGACGCGGTCTATCAGATTGTTTATATTCACCTCTGAGTAATTAAATGCCTTCTGCCTCACAAAACCAAGAAACCTTGTAAGTATATTGTCTATTTTTTCTATCTCGTTATATACGACCTCGGCATCCTCTTTCGTCATGTCAGGCTGTTCTATAAATGCCTGAAAGAGCATCCTGAGAGTGGTAATCGGGTTTTTAAGTTCATGTGCAAGCCCTGCTGAAATCTGCCCGATAGATGAAAGTTTCTCAACCTGAAGCAGGTGCGTATATGTATATGCCTCTTCCATTTTTTCCCGCGCAGATTTAAGCTCCAGGGAAAGCCTGTTAAAGCTTTGGGCAAGCTCTCCTATCTCGTCCCCTGACTGAACTTCAACTGTCCTGCCAAATTCCCCCCTTCCCAGCACCTTTGTAAACTCAACAAACCTGTTCAGGGGTTTTGTAATCAGACGGCTCATGAAAAATGCAGCAATTATTCCTAAAAACAGGACAAACAATGTTGTTGAGAACGTTATAATCCTCATCTTGTTAAGTGTCTGTTTTAAACTGTCCTCTCTGATGCCAAGATGAAGTTCTGCCCTCGTACCATCAAAAATATTCACGCCTACATCCCTTATGTAACCCTTTTCTGTGTCAAGGAGCTGAACGTTCATTCCCTTCTCATTCAAAGGATTCCATGACAAAATACCGGCAGGAACACCGTCATGAAAGGTATGAGCAAAAATTTTACCTTCTTCATTAGTTGCATAGATATACTCCACGTCCTTTTCTCTGCTAATGACCTCGTTTAATGCCTGTGTTGTCTGGAAATAATCTCCCTCAAGTATAAAGTTAGCAACCCCCTCGGAGACATTGTTTGCAATAGAAACTGCTTTTTTTTCAAGCTCTCCCCTGAAGGCATTAATAATGACTCCTCTTATGGAGATGAGGATAAGGAATCCAACGCTCACCACAACAACAGTTGTAAGAAGAATTATTTTTGTTCGCAGTCTCATCTTTTAAAAAGCCCGTATTTTTTAGCAATGACTGCAACGTTGTTCAGTTCAAG
>JACROO010000087.1:0-807 GCA_016214355.1 Nitrospirota bacterium
TAACATTATTTTGTGGGTTCTTGTTTGGCAGGATTGCCAGGATACCTTTTCTCCTGACAATTGTTCAAGGAATGAGACGAGAAACCAGATGGAATGATTTTAAATCATGGATTATCGATAAACAGATCTTAAGAAGGTTAGATATGGTAGCAGTTGTGTCCAAGGCTAAATTTAATTCCCTGCAAAGGGAATATAATTTAGAGGCAGGAAAGCTGATGTTAATACATAATACAGTAGACGCGAATATGTTTGTAAATCTCAAACGCAAGGATGTTATAAGGAGGGAGATTGGCATTCCCGAAGACGATAGGATTATCGGGATGGTGGGAAGGCTGGCCAGGGGGAAGGGATATGATATTTTTTTAAAAGCGGCTAAAAAAATATCGGATAGCGTAGATAAAACAAAATTTCTGATTATAGGAAGAGGGAAAGAAATGGAAAATCTGAAGAGATTAAGCAGGAAGCTTGGGATGGAAGGCCGTGTGATATTTTTAGGGGAAAGGCATGATGTGCCAGACCTTGTCCAGTTATTTGACGTTGCAGTGCTTTCGTCTAAGAAGAGGTCTACGGAGTCATGTTCTCTTGCGTTGTTGGAGTATATGGCGGCATCAAGGCCTATAGTCGCAACTGATGCCGGCGGGAGCCCCGAGGTTGTAATAGACGGCCGGTCAGGGCTTATTGTTTCAGCCGATGACCCCGAGGCGCTTGGCGCGGCGGTAATCGGCCTGCTTAAAAACCGTTCTCGCGCTGAGGCATTGGGAAACGCTGCCAGAAAAAGGGCGGAAAACGAATTTTCTACGAACGCAA
>JACROO010000087.1:814-4305 GCA_016214355.1 Nitrospirota bacterium
AAAGAGGATTGAGAATATTTTTATAGATTTCAAATAATTCCTTAGCCAATTTTGCTCAAGTTGACACTTTTGACAATGACAGAAGTGTAAACTTGAGCAAAATTCAGAGGTGACAATACATTGATAAAAGAAAAAGAACAATTATTAAGAAGAATATTTATGGGCATAGACCTGTGTATTATAACAGTGTCATTTGTCGCGTCTTTTATTTTGAGGCAAAATCTGGGCATGTTTTACAGGATGGACTTGTTTCCTGCCAGGCATGTTATGAAAGAATTTTATGTCTCGATAGAGTATTTTAATATGCTGCCTCTCATACTTTTCATCTGGTGGGCTGCATTGACTTCCTCCGGATTGTATGAATCATTCAGGAGAAAGAGCTTTATTGAAATAATATGGGGCATAATAAAAAGCGCATTTTTTGTAATGATAGTGCTGTCAACCATTAATTTTATCTTAAAACTGGATTTTATAAGCAGGACTTTTATGCTGCTTTTCTTTTTTATGAGCTGTACATCCCTGATAGCGGAAAGGTTATTCATAGTGTACTTTTTAAGATACCTCAGAAAGAGAGGGTATAACTACAGGAATATACTTATAGTAGGCACAGGCAGAAGGGCGGAAAATTTTATAAAACTTATCCATCACCACAGCGAATGGGGTTTGCATATCCTGGGGTTAATAGACGCTGATAAGGATATGCTGGATAAAACCGTATCCGGAGAAAAGGTTATAGGCGTATTGGAGGATATACCCGATATACTTCATAAAAGGGCAGTGGATGAAGTGATTTTCATTGTGCCCAGGGCATGGTTAGCTATCCTGGAAAAAAGCTTATTGGCATGCGAAATAGAAGGCGTCAAGACAAATATAGCCGCAGATTTTTTTTTTTTTTTTTTAGCACACACTGTATCCAGTGATATCTAAGGAATGCCGCTTCTCAGCTTTCAGACAACCATAGGGGAAGAATGACAATTGTTATTAAAGAGGATATTTGATATAATAACATCGTTAGCCGGCATTATAGCGCTACTGCCTGTTTTTGCGGCGCTGGTTGTCATGATAAGGTTTCTGTCGCAGAGGCCTGCAATATTCAAACAGGTAAGGAGCGGCCTGAATGGCAGGAAGTTTGTAATGTATAAATGCAGGACAATGGTTGACGGCGCAGAGGGTATGAAGGAAGGTTTAAACGGATTGAATGAAATGAACGGCCCGGTGTTCAAGATAAAAAATGACCCGAGGGTTACAAGGTTCGGGGCTTTTTTACGCAGGTCCAGCATGGATGAATGACCGCAGTTATTTAATGTCTTAAAAGGAGATATGTCCATAGTAGGCCCAAGGCCTCCGATACCTTCAGAGGTTGAAAGATATGAGATCTGGCAGAGGAGGCGGCTGAGCATGAAGCCAGGGCTTACATGTTTGTGGCAGACCAATGGCAGAAACAATGTGGATTTTGAAAAATGGATGAAGCTGGACCTTGAATATATAGATGAATGGTCTCTGGAACTGGATTTTAAGATTATGTTAAAAACAATACCGGTAGTGCTTTTTTCAATAGGGGCAAGATAAACAAGTAGGGACACCTTCGTAGGCTAGGTTTAAACCTGGCCTACGAAGGCGGTTATGAACCCAGCCCCAAAATCTTAATAGGAGGGTTTATGAAAAGAATAATTTTAAGTATTTTGTTATTTGTTTTTGTGGCAGGGTGCTCGGCCGGCAATAACGGCCAGGACAAAAAAGTAGTCGCGCAGATAAATAAATACAAGATGACATTGAATGATCTGAGGTATGAATTTAAAAATGCGCCTTATGATGAAGCAGGGCTTCTAAAAACAGAAAGCGGAAGGAAAAAATACTTGGACGGCCTTATAGAAAAAGAAGTGCTTTTGCAGGAGGCGCAGCGCCTTGGCATAGACAGGGAAAAGGACTTTATGAAGAGCATTGAGAACTATTGGGAACAGGCGCTTCTCAGGATACTCTTAGAAAGAAAGAGCAAGGAAATCTCAGGCCTGATACATGTTTACGATAATGAGATTGAAGCATATTATAAGGACTCAGGGGAAAATCTGCCTCTATCAAAGGTTAAAAACGAGATAAGGGATATCATAAAACAGAAAAAGGAGACCGACGCAATGAATGCGTGGATAGATGAGTTGAAAAAGAGGTCTTATATAAAAATTGACGAAAATGTCTTAAAAGAGGCATTTTCAAATAACAAATAAGCGGAGGATATCTATATGGCTTATAAACGCAGGAATTATTTCATAAACAAGGCGTTTCAGTCGGAATTTATATTAAAATTCTGCGGGCTCGTGATACTCGGGTCAATTGTGTTTGGCATAGTGTTGTATATATTTTCCAGGCATGCCCTGACAACATCTTTTGAGAATTCCCGTCTTGTGATTAAGAGCACTGCTGATTATCTTTTTCCAGGGCTTTTATTCGGAGGGGCCATTGTAGCAATAGTGACTGCTCTGGCAGCCAGTATAGTTGTCGCGCTTATGACCCACAGGATAGCAGGGCCCATGTACAGGTTTGAGAAGTATATAAGCGAGATAGGGTCTGGCAGATTGGACTCTGATCTAAAGATCAGGAAGAAAGACCAGTTCCAGAACATGGCAGGCGCGTTAAACAAGATGACAGATGACCTTAAGTTGGGGCTTAAGGAGGTAAACGAGGTTTCTAAGAAATTAGATAAGCTCATTGAAGAGCTTTCTGCGAGCTCAACCAGAGAAGTCCTTTTAAGAGAGGATATAAAGAGGATAGTAGGCGAGTTGAAGAAAGACAAGCAGAACCTGTCAAAGGCGTTAGGATATTTTAAGATTAAATATTGATAGGTATTTTTTTAAGCAGTGCAAGCTCTGCAGCTACAGCTATTGTTGTAGCCGCAAAGCTTGCTTTGCTTAATTTGTTATGGGATATGAAATATAAATTAAACATTCTTCTGTTTATTATTTTTATAGTTATTCCTGCAACAACTGTCTATGCGCAGGAAGAGAACAGGAGATTTTTCTCTTCAGGGTTCTGCACTGTTTTTTATTATGATGATGTGGATCTTAAAAGAGTGAACAGGCACTTAAATTTAGTGTTTTCTAATTTTTACAGCCCAAGGAATTATAAGGAAAACCCGGGGACTTCAATAGAGGATATGATATCTGACAAATTTGACGCTATTTTCAACAGGGCAGAAGAGATACTTGACATGTATCCTTCCAAGATTCACGTCGCAATCAATATATACAAAAAACAGGAAGACATGGACAAGGTGTACGAGGAATTTTTTAATGGGCCGAATAAAGCCGTTTCTTTTTATATATACAAGACAAATACTATTTATACCATTGAGTCCCAGTTAAACGAGAACATACTCAGCCATGAGATGGCGCACTGCATAATAGACCACTATTTTGTTATTTTACCTCCCAGGAAGATTCAGGAAATGCTGGCTGTCTATGTGGATGTTCACCTGAAAGATTAGAGTGCATACAAGG
>JACROO010000088.1 GCA_016214355.1 Nitrospirota bacterium
CTTACAGCCCTCAGTCCGAAATAAAAAATAAACATGATTAAAAATGTATTTAATGTATAGACCTCTGCCTTGGAAGACTCCAGAATGAAATTCGGGGAGGCAAAAATTATGAGCGGCGCAAATATGCTTATGACATAATTCTTTGTTATATACAGCACTGCATCATAAGCAAGTAAAACAGTCAGTGCCCCAAAAAGCGCAGATATGAGATTGACCTTAAGGGCGATGTTTCCAAAAGGAAGATAGGTCAGAAGGTTTCCCAGCAAGATACATAAGGGATAACCCGGAGGATGCGCTGAACCGAGGGAATATGAAGTAGCGGCAAAAATGCCGCTGTCGCCGACATATACGGAAGGAGACAGCGAAAAGATAATTATTAAGGAAAAAAAAAGGGGGAATAATAAAAGCCTGAGGGAGTTTCCTCCCTCAGGCTTAAAATAACTATTTGGTATCACTAATCAGAATAGATAGTTTTTGCATGAATAACAACGTTGCCGCTGTCCCTTGCAGTAATTTGTATAGCAGTGGTCCCTGCCATAAGACACTGAACCCTGCCGGCAGTTGCAGCAGTATCCCATAGAGCTCCTACGCCTGCCCATGGGGATTGTCTGTTCAGACCCGCAGAACCCTGCGCGGTTACATATTGGGTGCATACACCGGTGCTGGAAAGTGTGGAATTAGCCTGATCATTGGTATCAACAGCACCGTCACCATTGGTATCGTTTTCTTTCAAGCCTGCACCAATCCCGACTTTCAAAGAAGAATTAAGCCATGCCTGAAGTTCAGCTTCAGAGGCTGAGGCAGACCTTATGACTGCACCCTTTCTTGACCTCTCCTGCATGCCGAGATAGCCAGGGATTGCGATTGCTGCGAGAATACCAATAATTGCTACAACGATGAGTAATTCAATCAATGTAAAACCTTTTTGCTCTCTTAGATTATTCACTGCCTTAAACATCTTTTTCCTCCTTTCATTAAAAGAAATATTAATCATAGGTGTTTTACCCACTTCTGCGGCTTTTATGTTTGTTTGTATCTCCCTCCTTCACCTCCTTCTTAAATTTTCCTTATTATAATGTAGTATAGACATTTTGCATGTTATGTCAAGTGTTTTTCTCAACTTATTATTTTTCATATTAACGTATTATTTAAGATTACTCTATATTCAGGTTACTTTAAATGGGTCGTTATTACAGTGACAGAAATCACACAAACACTGATTTTTCTAAAAAAGAGGGTTTAAGCAGGATATATTTTTTGTCAAGGATTTCAATATCTCCATCCTTCATGAAGTTCCCCATCAGGCGTGTTACAGTTTCTCTTGAGACAGATGCATAATTGGCAATGTCCTCATGGGTAAGTTTTAAAGTAATGATAATTCCTCGTGTGTCTTTTGTTCCGCTCTGAGAGCCTATAAGCCTGAGTATTGCCCTGACTTTATGCTCGGCATCGGCAAACCGCGAAACCTTAAGCATCAGCCATGCCTCTCTTAACCTCTGACATAGCATTGGAATAATCTCTTGCATTATCTTATTGTTCTTTAATAAAAATCTCTAAAAATCATGCTTTGTTATCATCCCGATTTCTGCATCTTCCATTGCTATAACAGTTGCCGGCGAGGTCTTTCCGTCAAGCATGGCCATCTCACCAAAAAAGTCGCCTTTTCTGTGAATTGCAAGTATTTGTTCTCTTCCGTCAAGACTTGTCTGTACTACCTTCACATTCCCGGCATAAACAATATACATATAATTTGGGGTATCTTCTTCCATCAGGATTATCTCATTTTTTGGAAAGTGTTTTTTTATGATGATTCTTTCCATGTCGGAGAGTTCTGTGTCAGAAAGGCAAGATAAGAAGGGGATGCTTTTTATAATGCCGTAACCGGGTTTCATAAATTGTCCTTGGGGGGAGCCATCAGTCATTATGTATTAATTATGCACTATCGCACTAAGTTCGGCAAGTCCCCCCCCAAACACGACAGTTGACAATAGACGATTTATGAATTAATTTAACTCCATGCTCTACTTTCTTTTACGCCGGCTTGCATTCATGATTCCCCTGATTTTCGGCATTACCCTTATAACCTTTATTATCATCCATCTTGCCCCCGGCGGGCCTGCAGAAATACAGGCGGAGATGAGCTTAAAGGCATCTGCACAGGCTATTGAAAATTTAAAAAGGCTGTACGGGCTTGATAAGCCCCTGCACATGCAGTATATAAACTGGATTAAGAGATTTTTATTCCTTGATTTCGGTGTCTCATTTGTTGATGGAAGACAGGTTATTTATAAAATCATTGAACGGATTCCTGTTACATTAATAATTAATCTCATCTCGTTATTTTTTATTTTCCTGTTTGCCATTCCACTCGGGATTTTCTCGGCAGTAAAGCAGAACTCCTTATTTGATAAGGTCGCCACTGTCTCTGTATTTATCGGTTTCTCAACCCCTCATTTCTGGATTGCAATGCTCTTGATGATTTTATTCGGAGTGAAATTAGGCTGGCTGCCCATATCAGGAATACAGAGTCTTGACATAAGCGATATGACAAAACTTGAGCTGTTCATGGACAGGGCGCACCACCTCGTATTGCCTGTTTTTGTCGGCTCTTTTGGAGGTATTGCAGGACTGAGCCGTTACAGCCGCTCAAATATGCTTGAGGTGATAAGGCAGGATTATATACGGACGGCAAAGGCAAAAGGGCTTAAGGATAAAGAGGTCATTTTTAAACATGCCCTTCGCAATGCCCTGATGCCTATTGTTACAATACTGGGGCTTTCAGTACCTGGGCTTATAGGAGGCAGTGTAATCATTGAGAGCTTGTTTTCCATACCGGGCATGGGACAGCTTTTCTATTCTTCTGCCATGGCAAGGGATTATCCGACCATCATGGGAATACTTGTAATCGGATCGTTTCTCACCCTTATCGGAAATCTTCTTGCAGACATCGGTTATGCAGTAGTTGACCCGAGGGTGAAAATAGGCGGTGCATAACAGCTTGTTAAAAAACATAAAAGTATGAACTGTCATGCTGTCCCGACACTTCGGGATTCAGCATCTAAAGTTCAATGCGTTAAGAGACCCTGAATCAAGTTCAGGGTGACAAAATGGTTGTTATAAGATTTGAGATTTAAGGTGAAATGAACTTATCAAAAGTCATATGGAAAAGATTCTGCAGGAACAAGCTATCTGCTGTCAGTGCAACAGCGGTCATTTTTTTGATAATTACTGCCTTATCAGCGCCTTTTCTTGCACCGTATGACCCTGCTGACATTGATGTCTCCAATATCCTTTTTTCTCCAAGCACATCTCATCCGCTGGGAACCGATGAACTGGGAAGAGATGTGCTTTCAAGGATGATATGGGGAAGCCGCGTATCCCTGTCGGTGGGATTCGTTGCAGTTGCTATTGCAATATTCACAGGCATTGTCATCGGCTCAATAGCAGGTTATTACGGCGGATGGATTGATGCTGTAATTATGCGGTTTGTGGATATAATGCTTACATTCCCAACCTTATTCCTGATACTTGCAGTGGTTGCGATTGTAGGTCCCAGCATTTTCCTGATAATGTTAATCATAGGGCTTACCGGATGGATGGATGTTGCAAGACTTGTAAGGGCTGAATTTTTAACCCTGAAAGAGCGTGATTTTGTATGGGCTGCACGGTC
Source organism: Nitrospirota bacterium (assembly GCA_016214355.1). GTDB lineage: Bacteria > Nitrospirota > Thermodesulfovibrionia > UBA6902 > DSMQ01 > JACROO01. The sequence continues at coordinate 3,671 of JACROO010000088.1, forward strand.
TATCGGAGTAAAAGACAGTGGTATTATTTTCCGTCATATCCTGCCAAATGCCCTTGCACCTGTGTTTGTTGCCGCAACAATGGGCGTTGCAGGCGCAATACTTACCGAGTCTGCGCTTTCGTTCTTAGGGCTCGGTGTCCAGCCGCCCATACCAAGCTGGGGCAATATATTAACAGCAGGCAAAGACAACATAGAGATAGCATGGTGGCTTTCAGTATTCCCCGGACTTGCAATACTCTTAACCGTGTTAGCCTATAACTTAGCAGGCGAAGGGCTAAGGGACGCCCTTGACCCAAGATTGTGGGGGAGCGAAGATATTTAAGCCTTATATGTCCTGAAAATTTCTTTTTTTGTCAGCAGTGCCTTAAAAGGCAGTCCCATTGCCTCTATTGCCTCTCTACCGCCTTCCGGCCTGTCAATAAGAACGAGGACACCCAGAACCTTCAGCCCGCATTCTCTCGCCCTTGTAATTGCCCACCCATAACCTTCAGCCCGCATTCTCTCGCCCTTGTAATTGCCTCTATTGTAGAACTGCCTGTTGTGATAACATCCTCTATGATTAACACCTTATCACCTTTTTTAACATATCCTTCTATCCATAACATTGTTCCATGTTTCTTTGGTTCTTTCCTTACAACAAATCCCTCAAGCGGGTCTCCCTTAATCTGAGATGTGTAGGCTATTGCGTTTGTTACAGGGTCAGCACCGAGAGTAAGACCGCCTATAGCTTTTACTTTCCATGTCTTCTCTTTCCTGATAAGTTCATACAGAAGATTCCCTGCAAGCAACATGCCTTCAGGGCTTAATGTTACAGGTTTGCAGTTAAAATAGAAGTTGCTTTTTTTGCCTGAGGCGAGTTTAAATGTCGGCTTCTTAGTATATCTGAATGAACGTTTAAGAATTAAGTCAATAAGCCTTTTTTTCATTACTATTTTATTTGATATTTGAGTTTTGATATTTGGCATTTTAAATCTTATACTTTGACTTCTGTATCCTTTCCCTGTAGCTCATTACTTCCAGCCCTTTGTTCTCGTAACCTTTGCGGCCCATTATTCCATAAGTTAAATTTTTGCCCTCTTCTACGGCAGGCTGGTCAAAAGGATTTATTCCGTATAGCATGCCTGTAACAGCAGTCACAAGTTCAAAGAACAAAAATAACTGACCCAGATAATAGGCATCTATCATCGGAACATTAATCCTTATATTTGGTATACCTGCCTTAACAAGTGCGAGTTCTGTTGCCTCCTGCTCTGCCTTAATAAGCTGCTGAAGGGTGTGGTTTTTCAGGTAACTCATGGCTTTTATTTCATTCTCTGAATCTAAAATAGGCACATCATAGCCATAGTCATCTACTTTTATAAATGTTACAACCTTGTCGCGGGGTCCTTCTATCCAGAGCTGAAGCTGGGAGTGCTGGTCGGTTGTGCCCATTGAAGGATAGGGCGTCTGCCCCGTACCATTTTTACCAAGACTCTCAGCCCACAACTGGCAGTACCATTCTGAAAATGCCTTCAGCCTGTCGGCATATGGGACAATCACGGATATGTTTTTGTTTTTCTTTTGTTGCAAAAGATACATTAGTGAAGCAGTCATATAGGCAGGGTTTTCCCACGGGTTTTCCTCGCTGCATCTCCTCAGCATATCCCGTGCGCCTTTCAGAAGCCCGTTTATGTTAATTCCTGCCACCGAGGAACACAACAAACCTACAGGGCTGAGTACGGAGTATCTGCCGACTACATCAGGATGAACAGGTAAAGTCCTGAAACCAAATTTTGCCGCCATCTCCCTCAGGGTGCCTTTTTCAGGGTCAGTGGTTGCAATAATTCTTTTATAGAATTGCTCTCCGTGCAGTTCTTTCAAAGCATGAATCAGGATTATAAAGGAAGCCATTGTCTCAACAGTGCTTCCTGACTTTGTAATGACATTCACCGTAGTTCTCTTTAAATCAATCAGCGTCAGGATTGGCGTCAGAGTGCTGGGGTCAACATTGTCATAAATAAAAATCTTTGGGCTATGTTTAAGGTTATAAAACGGTTTTAATGCTTGAAGTATTGCCTTTGGACCAAGCGCAGAACCGCCGATGCCAAGAAGAAGGAGGTAACCGGATGTAGCCCTTATGTTGTCTGCCATAAGGCTTATCTGTTCTGTGTTCTGATGCGGGAGGTCAAGAAAATAAAACTCGCTCATTTTGCGCTGTATTATATCCGTATGAATGTCCTTCAGCCTGTCTTTTAAAGAGTCTATGTCGTCAGGGGCTAAACCTCGTTCGCCCTGGCCGTTTGACATTGCATTAGTGAAATCCAGTGTTATCATTACTGTCCCCTTTCTCCTGTTCTCATCCCTTCAATGAGTATTAAAACAAAAACCACCGTGAACCCGAGTATCAGCCCGACCGCATTGACTATTTTAAAATAAATGAGGATAAAAATTGCTGCAAATAATGCAAATAGCCGTATTATGTTTAAAAATATTATTTTTGCCGGTGCGTTTTGTGTGCCGAGAAACCTTTCCACGCTTCGTGCCAGCCCCCTCAGGTTCAGGATTCCAAACAGCCCTCCGAGTAATATACCGAGGGACAATTTTTTTTCATCAAATAGCATAGAGGCTGCTGCAAGCGGCAGTATAATAAAAAGGCTTTTTTTGATTACACCCTTAAGGATTCCCATAGTGTTGTTGAATAGTGTTCAAGGATTCAAGGGTTCAAGTGAAATAAAAATTTAGTCACTTGACTCCTTGACCCCTTGACCCCTCATTATCTCTTCCAGAATCTTTATTGTCACTCGCTTTTGATGCAATCTTAAATAAATATTTAAACCCCGCCGCAATGCCTATAAGCGTAAATATTGCCGTGAACCACGGGAATGTGTTTAAAAACCTGTCAAGCAGATAATACCCGATTGCAAACCCAATGAAAGTACTTACAACAAGGTTTATCCCTACCGTGCTTGCAGTGCCTAAAAGACGGAGTAATTCGCTGCCTGGTTTCTTTTCAGAAGAATCCCCTTTCTGTGTATTATCTGTCATTCTAAAGAGTTTATCAGAAAGAACACAAAATTCAAAGCAGCAAAAATCTGTTACGGCAAAATCTGTTATAATGCCTACCAATGTTAGAGGCGATAATACTCGGCATAATTGAAGGTGTTACGGAATTCTTGCCTGTGTCTTCAACGGGCCACCTTATCCTTGCTGGTAACATAATCAGTTTTACCGGTGATAATGCAAAGACATTTGAAGTATTTATACAGATTGGTGCAATTCTTGCGGTTGTATGGTTTTACCGTGAAAGAGTATCAACGTCCATAAAGGGG
>JACROO010000062.1 GCA_016214355.1 Nitrospirota bacterium
AGCGGGTTTTTTTGCGTTGACAACCTTCCTGTCACGCTTATTAATTTATTTGTATCCAGACTGCCAAAGAAAGACAATATAATAAAAATAGGAGTCGGCATTGACATACGAGAGCAGGCATTTCTCTCAAGCATGAATTCTGCGCTGCGGCTCCTGAAGAAGAAATACAGAACCGAAATCGTATTCCTCGAGGCGGAGAAAGGTGTTCTTGTAAGGAGATTCAAAGAGACAAGAAGGCCGCATCCTTTGTCTTCAGGCAGCGCTGACCTTGATGCCTCCATAGAGAAAGAAAAAGAAATGCTTTTGCCTCTCAGAAGGGAGGCGGACAGGATTATAGATACATCATCTTACACGCCCCATCAACTGAGGCATCTGATTACTACGTTATACAGCAATACCAGGAAGTCCAATGCTATGTCATTAACGTTTATATCTTTTGGGTATAAGTTTGGTGTTCCCCAGAACATTGACCTTCTCTTTGATGTAAGGTTTATTCCAAATCCAAACTTCATACCTGAACTTAAAGAACTGAGTGGAATAGACACTCCTGTTAAAAGATTTATTTTTGAGAAGCCTCAGACAAAAGAATTTATAAAAAAACTTAAAGAGCTTCTTAATTTTCTCATCCCGCTCTATATAAAAGAGGGCAAGGCGTATCTTACTGTCGGTATCGGATGCACAGGCGGGCGGCATCGTTCTCCTGCGATAACCGAAAAAATAGCAGCTCTTATAGGAAAACATCCTGTTGAGATTAGCGCTATACATCGTGACCTGTAAGCAAAAGAAGATTGGGAAATAACGTGTTATGTGGTATGTGAGGGGAAAAGATGTTTAGGTGCTTTAAAGTCTTGCTTGTCTTTGCTGTTCTTCTTGGTGTTTTATATCTTGGACATGGGATTATTCTCGAGAAGGCAGGGAAATACCTGTATTACAAGGATGAACTTAAGCCTGCAGATGTCATAGTTGTGCTTGCAGGCGAAGAAACTGAGAGGGTTGAGTACGGAGTAAAACTTTTCAAAGAAGGTTGGGCGAGAAAGGATAAGATTATACTGACAGGCGGGCCGCTTATCTGGAAGTATACATGGGCGTCATTGATGCAGGAACACGCCGTGCATCTCGGTATGCCAAGGAATGCGATTATGCTTGCGGATAAATCAAGAACTACCGAAGAAGACGCGCTATTTACAAAAGAAATTATGGATAAGTACGGATATAAATCATGCATAATTGTCACTTCTCCTTATCACAGCAGAAGGGCCTTGAAAATATTTAAGAGGGGCATGGGCGATAAGATAAAGATAATAAGCGCGCCTGCCGAGGAGAGCTGGTTTCGGTTTGATGAGTGGTGGAAGAGGGAAAGAGACAGGGCGAGAGTCCTGGACGAGTATTCCAAGTTTATATGGCTGTTGATTTTTATCCCGAGCAGCTCGGGATAAAAATGAAAATTAAGGGGTTATTTATATGGAGGGTTTAGATGGGAATTTCTAAAGAACTTCTGGAGATTCTTGCATGCCCGGCGTGCAAGAATGAAGTGCACCTGACAGGGGACGGGAAATGGCTGGTTTGCAGCCGGTGCAAGCTTAAATATCCGGTAATGGATGATATTCCGGTAATGCTTATTGATAAAGCAGAACCATTTGACAAGTAAGATACTAATGTCCTGTCCGTAACACTTCTTTGTACTTTTATGTAGTGTCATTCTGGCTTGTCCAGAATCCTTCTTACGATTCCGAATCCCGAAGCATCGGGAGAAAGATTCCCCCGAGCAGATCGGGGGAATGACAAGCTATGTGGTTTTACTTATGAAACTCCTTAGTATATGGAATCAGCCCTGACATGGATTTCATAAATTCTTCCGCCGCCTGTTCAATAGGATATTTTTCTGCCGTAAGCCTTGCCTTATAGCCCATAGATTCCCGGCTGGAAAGCGCCTTGCCTATTTTTTCAGTTAGAGCAGCATAGTCCGTTAAGTCTTCCAGTACAAAGCCTTCCTCTCCATCCTGTATCAGTTCCGCCGCGCCGTTGTTTCTGGTTGTGATAACAGGAAGTCCTGACGCCATTGCCTCCAGCGTTGCATTGCTGAACGGGTCATATATTGTTGGAAGCACGAATATATCAGCCGCTGCATAGAGCTTTTCTACATCACTCCGGGCATTAAGAAATAATAAACTGTTGTGAATGCCGCATTTTTTTGCAATGGACTTGAATTTATTAATGTTCCCCCTGCCTATAATCACAAGCCTGAGGTTTTTTTCTGATTTCATAAGAGATGCGGCGCGGATAAGCGTCCCGAGCCCTTTCCTCTCAAACCCCGAACCCACAAAGAGAATAACCTTTGCATTCTCGCTGATTGAAAGTTCGTTTCTTACCCGGGTTCTGTAATTTTCTGCATTCAGCGGTGAGAATCTTTTTACGTCTACGCCATTATAGATGACCTTTATCTTTTTCTCAGGGATGGCATAATGGTTTATCATCTGGGATTTGACCATATTTGAATTTGCGATGATAAGTTTTGTGTCAGAGAATGCCTTTTTCTCAAGCCTCAGGAGCGCTATATGCAGCGGGTTAATCAGAAAGGTATATCTTTTCCACGACGGGTCTATTTTTTTTCTGAGCCTGAGCCATTCTATATGACATCCTTCTCCCGCCCTGTATATGTCCTGGCAGGTTGTGCGCTCAAAGCTTATAATGCAGTCAGCCTTAATGTTTTTTATTTCACGGCAGACATTCATATTGAATGTAATCATTGATAGAAACGAACTTAGCGAGATTGAATTTATTCTGTGAAAGGTTGCTTCAGGCGTTTCTGCCCATTTTCTTGCCATAATGTGGATGTCGGCTTTTCCATGGAAACAGTCCATGAGAGTCTTCATATAGTTCTCAGCGCCGCCGTAAATCAGAAAGTTTTTCTTTATGAAAATAAGTTTCATGTCTGCTCTATATTATCAGATTCTATATCTCCTGAGGTATAAATTAAGATATTAAGAGAATTGTATATGCTATAATTGTAGAACTAAAAATGATATATTCTGCAAGGCAATTCGTAAGAGCGACGGGTAAGGGATATTAAATTTTAATGTCAAAAGTTTATCTTATACTCTCTATTCACAACCATCAGCCTGTGTGGAATTTTGACCATGTGCTTGAGGACGCTTATAAAAAGGCGTATCTGCCTTTTTTAAAGATGCTTGCACGGCATACTAAATTAAAACTCGTTCTGCATTATTCCGGCAATCTGCTGGTATGGCTGGAGAAGAAGCATCCCGAGGCGATTGATATGATAACTGCTCTGATACGGGCAGGAAGAGTTGAACTGCTTTCAGGAGGATTCTACGAGCCGGTCCTCTGCTGTCTGCCGGAAGATGACAGGGTCCTGCAGATAAAAGAGATGACTGCTTACATAAAAGGTACATTTGGATATACGCCAAGGGGCATGTGGCTTGCCGAAAGAGTATGGGAGCCGCATCTGCCGAAATGTATCTCAAAGGCAGGCATTGAATACCTTCCGCTGGATGATTATCATTTCAAACTTGCGGGGGTTGATGACAGGGACCTCCTTGGTTACCATGTTACAGAGGAAAACGGGTCTGTGATAAAAATTTTTTCCGGCAGCGAAGAGCTGAGATACAGTATTCCATTCAAGGATGTTGACAGTGTAATATCATATCTTAAAGAGGTTTCTATGACCGGAGGATCGCCTCTTTTGACATTGGCTGATGACGGAGAGAAGTTCGGAGTCTGGCCTGATACGTTCAGCCATTGTTATACAGACGGCTGGCTTGAAAGTTTTTTCTCTGCGCTGGAGGCAAATGCCGACTGGATAGAGACCACAACCTTCAGCGAGTATCAGGAAAGATTCTATCCTGTCGGAAAGGTATATCTGCCTGCCGCATCTTACAGGGAGATGGGTGAATGGGCCCTGCCTCCTGATGGAGCATTGGATTACGAATATGCATTAAATGAGCTGAAAGGGTTATTGGGCGACAGGGCAATGAGTCTTTTGAGAGGCGGCACATGGCGTTCCTTTTTTGCGAAATATCCTGAGTCAAATCATATACATAAGCGCATGTTAATGATAAGTAAGAAGGTGCATGAGGCAGTAAAAAAGTTAGGAGTTCGGAGTTCGGAGTTCGGAGTTAAAATATCGAAAAAAAACTCTTAACTCCAAACTCTTAACTCCA
>JACROO010000089.1 GCA_016214355.1 Nitrospirota bacterium
ACCTGCTTGATGTGCAGTAATGGTTTGCAGCGGCAGTCGCCGGAGCAAAGGTATTGCTTGCATAGCTGTAACATTTATTCGGGTCAAAATAACCGTAATATTCCACACTGTTTTTATATGTAGTTTCCACAGAGCCGTCATCATCTAAATCAAGGGTATCGGAATATCCTTTATAGAAGTTTGTATGGTCATTACTCATAATTATCATTACATTCGGTTTGTTTGATGAGCCTACGACAAACGGCGGATATGCGGTATAGTCAGCAAGAACAGGCGTAGATACCGAAGGCGCCCAACTGTCTTTTGTAAACAGGGAAACCCCTGCCAGAAGCAGTATAATAAATACATATTTTATGACTTTATTGTTTTTCATATTTACACCTCAGCTTGTAAGTTTCAGTACTTTAATCTCAACAATAGTTTCATTTGCCACCCTGAACATAATTTCATCAACTGCATGGAGGTTCTTCAAATCAGAACCAAGGTCATCACCCTTTTCTCCTGTTATCACCACATTCGGGCTTACACGGTAACGAACACTATTAACTTTGATGAAACCATCACCGATTGACGTTAACCGTCCTGTTTTCCATTCATCTTCCAGAGAAAATACAGGAACAGCTATAGCAAAAATAATAATGCCAACAAAAACTGCAGCTATTATTACATTAGCCCTCATTGTCTCCTCCTATTTAGCAACATATCTATATATCGCATATACTGCCGACTCTGAACCTACTGTCCCTGCTGCAACAGAGTTCATGGAATAATATACCTCGGTACCGCCTGCACCAGCACCCTTTCCAAGACCCTCATAGCCTGATGCAAATTCAATAGCGCTGCCGGCTGAATAACCGGAATAGAGATAATCTACATCTATGGAAACGGTCACAGCAGATACACCGCTGCCAAGAGTAAATTGCAGGTCCGGTGAACCCGATGCAGTGTCGCTGTCTCTCGGCGAAACACCGCTAATCTCATCATCAAAATCACCGCTTATAACATAACTTGTATATAGAGAACTTACTGCCCTGTCATAAGCTGTAGTTTCAATAATAGGCACACTTACAGATACTCCGCCGTCAGCCGCAGAAAAATTAATCTCACTCAGTCTCTGGTTGCCTGCAATCATTACATTGGTTGTAGATGTTGAAAGCGCCGCAATACCAACCACAGTCGCCACAAGCAGAAGAAGAAGGCTTAAAATAAGGACAATACCCTGTTCATCCTTAACTGTCAACTGTAAACTGTCAGCTGTGAACTGTTTTTTCATCTCGGATTCCTCAGTGCTATTTCCATTGTCCATACCCTTCTTCTATATTTATCGCCTGCACCTATGGTACTGCCGTCTTCAAGGGTAATGCCGGAGGCGTAGGGTTGCCGTCTCCGTCCTGATCTATGCTCACAGCCTGAAGGTCATCAATATTATTAGCAACCACATCAGCAGAAGAGCCTGTGACCCTCTGAAGATCGCCGCTGCTAATCTTCTGATAGGTAATTGCTTCTACTAAATATACAGGCCTTCCGCTCACAAAAGGTTTGTTTATGTTTCTGTCAAGTGTAAGAGGGGAAGAGGAAGAGCAGCCGCTTGAACCGCCCGGAATGGTACAGCTATTTATCTGGGCAAAATCCAACCCGTCAACACTAAGATACCTTTTAGTACTTATGTCAAAAAGGGTACTGCCCGTATAACTTATACTGATTGTGCTTTGCCCTACAACAGCATCCGCAGACAATGTGGCAATCTGGTTAAACCCCGCAATAACAGTTATTGTATCACTGTTATTTGCGCCGGCATTATTATTAATAGTTATTAATCCTGTACTGCCGTTTATAGATGGGTTTTCATCGGCAGGATACCCAAACCCAGCATTTCTTATGTCATTACTCATCATATCAAAGGCAATTTTTGAAGACACCTGAGTCTCTGCTAACTGATCCTGAGACATAAATGTGCGCTGCTGCACGATAAAAGACGTGTAAACTGCCGATGTAGCGAGGGCAATTATAACTAATGAAATCAATAATTCAACAAAGGTAAAACCTTTACAACAGTGAACAGTGAACAGTGAACAGTGAACAGATTTATTTATTTTTGAATTTCTCATGACCTCACCCTTATCCCTCTTAGAGTTACTGAACGTGTCGTACCCTTCTCTGACCAGCTTACCGTAACTGTCACAGTCTTCATATTTGCAGCAGGGCTGTTGTTGGTCACTGTCCATGTCCTCGTATAAAGCTGCGAGCCGTCAGTCATGCCCCGCTCGTCTATTAAATTAGCGCTCCCTATTCCTTCTGCAAGACCGTTTGTCACATCAGTGGCATCCGGGTGGCTCCCTGCAGCCAAGGCATTGTCTGTCGTTGACTCTGTATATTCATAGGTTTTAACTTTTTCAATCAAGTCCTGACCGAGTTCTGTTGCGATAGACATTTCCCTGCTAAACAACCCGCCGCTGATGGACATCAACTGCATCATGGCAACGCCCAAAAGCCCGATTGCAAGCACAGTCAGTGCTATTAAAACTTCAATGAGAGTAAGCCCCGCACTGGAATTGAAGATTGAAGATTGAAGATTGAAGATTTTAAATAATTTGGAATTTGGAATTTGGAATTTGGAATTTTTCATTATCTTATCTCCGTCCATGTGGTCATGGTAGTATTATCCTTGTCTCCATCCCACTTCCACACATTCATGCCGCCTGATGTATTGCTTATCTGGACACTATAACTGTAACCTCGGCTTGTCTGCTGGATATAAATCAGTCCTGTAGTTCCCGCCGCACCGCTGGCTGCAAAACTGATAAATGATGCACCGCTGGCTAATCCTATGCCTGATGTTGAAATTGCAGCGCCGTCAGGACCGTTTAGCGGGGTAGTCCCTGAGCCATAACCAAAAATTATATTCTTTCCGCAGTCACTTAAGTTCACTACCCTTACGCAATCAGGCACGCCATCACCGTTAACATCAGTATCTCCCTCAGGCAGTCTGTCTCCGTCTGTATCCTTGCAAAGCCCGAAGGTATCGCTGTCCGCAGTAACAAGGGTATTATTCCCGTTACCGTCAAACCCTATCATATACCTTTGACTTGCAGTATTAAATACTATCAGGTATGCCCTGTTTTCCTTTATTGCCATTGCCCTTGCAAGCCTCATATGCTGGATTAAATCCGACGCACATGACCTCAGATTGTAACTTGCCTGGAATCTGTTAAGCTGGGGGGCAGCCAGCAGACTTACAATCCCGATTATCGCTACCACAACTATTAATTCAATCAATGTTAAGCCTTTGCTGTCTTTAATCATAGCTTTTAAAAATACCTCCGTTTATATAATTAAGCAAAAAGAATGCCTTGCTTGGAAATCCTGTTTTTATAAAGAGTTAGCTCGTATTGTATAAAATATTTATGTAACGTAGTATATAGAATTAGGGAATTTATTACATAACCAGCCTCAAATAACGCCTGAAAAATTATTGTATAATTAATCACAAAACCTCAGGAGAAAAAAATGGACATTGCTTCATTAGCTCAGGATGCTATTAAACAGGCTCAGAGAAAAGGAGCCGATGCGGCTGAAATTTTTATAAAGGCTTCAAAAAAACTTACTGTAGAGGCAAAGGAAGGAAAAGTAGACGCACTGGAAGCCGCTAATGACTGGGGGATAGCAATAAGGGTTATAAAAAAACAGAGACTTGGCTTTTCTTTTTCAACAAGACCGGAAGAACTCAAACAATCAGTGGAAAAGGCTGTTGAGGGAACTACATGGACAGAGGCTGACCAATATAACGATATCCCTGCTTACTGCCTGCCGGAAAGCGTTTCAGTGTTAGACAGAGATATTAGAAATATCAGCGAAGAGAATGATATAAAAAATGCATTAATGCTGGAGCAAGGCGCCATTACTTTTGACAACAGGATAAAAAAAATTAGAAAAGCAGCAGCGATATTTACTGCATCTGACACTGCAATATACAACTCAAAAGGCGTAAATATTTCCTATGCAAGCAGTCTTGTCACTGCTTATACCACTGCCTTTGCCAGCGATGGGCAGGACAGTCAGACAGGCTGGGATTTTGCAATCAGCAGAAAACTTAACGACATAGATTTTGCATTAATAGGCGCGAATGCATCAAAAATGGCAATTGAACTGTTGGGTGCAAAAAAAATCTCTTCGGTCAAGACGCCAATTATTCTTGATTCATCTACAGCCTGTAATTTCCTCGGCATTTTAAGTGCCTCATTATCCGCAGAGGCAGTCCAGAAAAAGAAATCATTCCTTGCAGGGAAGGTTGGCAAGGCAATAATAAGTCCGCTTATTAACGTGATTGACGACGGACTTATGCCGTGGGGAACCGGTACAAAACCTGTTGATGATGAAGGCACACCCGGCTCAAAAAAGACCCTTATCTCGGAAGGCAGGCTCACAGGTTTTATTCATAATACTTACACAGCCAGCAAAGACAATGTTAAATCTACGGGAAATGCCGTAAGGGGAAATTTTAAAAGCCTGCCGGGCGTGGATGTGACTAATTTGTATATTGAACCACCCCCCACCTCACTTGTCATTGCGAGGGACGAAGTCCCGAAGCAATCCCATTCGTTTGGAGCAGTCCCAGAGGACGAGATTGCTTCACCGGAGCCTGCCCTCAGCGATAAAACGAGATTCTTCGCTAACGCTCAGAATGACACAAGTGAAGGGGCTCGCAATGACAGATTAGTAAAATCCGTTTCCAAAGGCATTTTAATCCTTGATGCAATGGGCGTGCACACAGCCAATCCGATATCAGGAGACTTCTCAATAGGAATATCGGGTTTATGGATTGAAAATGGTGAGCCCGTTTACCCTATAAAAGAGGCAATTATTTCAGGTAATATCCTTGACCTGTTTAAAAAAGTTGAAGGAGTCGGAAGCGACCTCAGATTCTACGGCAACATCGGTTCACCGAGCCTTTTGATAGGAGAGATGGATATAAGCGCATGAAAAGAAATAGAGAGATGGAAATGCTCCCAATCCGTCATTGTCCGACTTGATCGGACAATCCAAAAATAAATTCCCCGGTCCCGACTTTGAGCCAATTGCAAAACTATTTAAACCACAGAGAACACCGAGTTTTTAAAAACAAGGACACAGATAAGCTTATTTATTTAAAAGAATAGTTTATTCTCCGTGTTCTATTTTATATCCTCTGTGACCTCTGTGGTTGCGACTTTTGCAAGAGCCTCTCTTTGAGCAACAAATAAAAAGGGGGAGACCTTTCATCAGAAAAGGTCTCCCCCTTGAATAATATAAACGCATTAAATACTTCTATGATGTGTTGTTCGGGTGTTCGTCGTGTTCGGGACTCCTCTCAATAACAACAAAAAAACAAAGAGGGCATTCCGAAATATCGGAATGCCCTCTTTGTTTTTATTGTTTACCTGATAAAGACCTAAGTCTGTCTGTCTGTCTGTCTGTGCAACAATTTTAAAAGTACTTTCGGGTCAATGACAACTTTTACTACTTCTTCAGTGCCATGACAGCCTCTCATTTATGAGCTTATATAAATACTTTATACATTATCCCTTCTGTCTGTTAAGATAAATTAACACTGCTTATAGGATATATGAGAATTTTTAATAAAACCTTGTCACCTGAAAATTTAGCAAGCCATATCGTCATAGGTATTATAATATTGCAAAAGACGTTCTTGTAAATTATACTTTAAGTTATGACTGGAATTAAACTCATGGTAAATGAAAAAACCGCTGTTTCAAAACTTAAAGAAACCTTAACGGAAAAATTCAATCTTCTTGATTTTTGTGTATTCGGCTCAAAGGCAAGAGGTGATTCATCACCCGACTCTGATATTGATGTCATGATTGAAATTGAGGATTATAATCCAGCAATAGAGTCTGCGATTGATGATCTCGTATATAAAATAAATCTCACCTATGACTGTTTTATATCAACGATTATTTTCAGCAAGAAAGAACTTGAGGAAGGTCCCATGAGAGAATCACCCATATATAAAGTGATTGAAAAAGAGGGAATAAGGATTTGACTCTAAACGAAAAAAAACTTGAACTTTCAAAATACAGGATTAAACAGGCAGAAGAAAGTCTGGAAGAAGCAAAATTCCTTTTGTCCGGCAATAAAAGTCCGCGTTCTATAATCAACAGGGCATACTATGCAATGTTTTATTCGGTGTTATCTCTGCTGGTATACGAACCTTATTCTTCCTATTCTTCCTCAAAACACAGTGGTGTCTTAAGTTATTTCAATAAACGATTTATAAAGGAGGGGGTTTTCCCTGATAATATAGGACGTTCTATAAACAAGGCATTTGAACTAAGACAACGCGGAGATTATCGTGAATATATTGATTTAAGCTATGAACAGGTAGCGCCATTTATTGATGATGCAGAAATTTTTGTAAAAACAGTAAAGAGCCATTTGGGCATATAAAAACAAAAACGGTGAAAATGGGATAATGGTTCTATTTCAAAGACAAAAAAATCAACTATTCACTGCCTTTCCCCCATCATGCATCACGCCTGCCGGCAGGCAGGCATTACGCATTACGAATTACGGTTTCTTAGTGTTATTAAAGATAGAATTTTTGACACTGTTTGCCCCGTCTTTAAAACGCTTATACAGCCTTCTTGCCCAGACAAACTCCGTGCCGAGTATCGCAAGTGCAAAAAATATGGCAAGCCAGCCGGGGCCCGGCAGTATGAGCATTGCAATCCCTAACAGCAGCACTGTAAACCCCACTACAATCTTAACAAGCCGCTTTGCCTGTTGAAAGGTTGTGATAATTGGGTCCCTTTTGCCTTTCGGAGCCTCTTTTTCTTGATTAGTGGACATTATTGTAAGTCGCAAGTTGCAGGTTGCACCCAAATCCCGATTTAGAAAATGTTACTTCCTTACAGTGCCCCTCCCCTCTCCGCGGGAGCAAGTTTATAACTTGCTCCCAATATTTAGGGTTCAGGTTGCAAACCTGAACCCGCTTAGATGTTCAGAATGACACTTTCAGGGTTCAGCATGACATTTTACACTGTTCCTTGACTTTCTATGTCTTTTTCAACAGCCTGTCAAGTCTTGAAGATATTGTGACTTGTCACTTGCAACTAATTCTATTATGCCTCCTTTTTAGCCTTATTCATAAACGGTGTTATAAGGTCTATCGGTATCGGGAACAGGATTGTTGAGTTTTTTTCAGCCGCCACCTCTGTCAAAGTCTGAAGGAATCTCAACTGCAGGGCCATAGGCGCAGACCCTATAACAGTTGCGGCGTCTGCAAGTTTCTGGGATGCTTGAAACTCGCCTTCGGCATGGATTATCTTAGCCCTTCTCTCCCTTTCAGCCTCTGCCTGCTTTGCAATAGCCCTCTGCATCTCAGCAGGAAGGTCAACATTTTTCACCTCAACCGCCGTAACCTTTATGCCCCACGGCTCTGTCTGTTGGTCTATGATTTTTTGAAGTTCCGCATTCAATTCATCCCTTTTAGCAAGAAGGTCATCAAGCTGGCTCTGGCCAAGGACACTTCTCAATGTTGTCTGTGAAATCTGAGAGGTCGCATAATAAAAATCTTCAACCTCGGTTATAGCCTTTGTGGGGTCAATAACCCTGAAATACACAACAGCATTTACCTTCACAGTAACATTGTCCCTTGTAATTACGTCCTGCGACGGCACATCAAGAGTAACCGTCCTCAGTCCAACCTTGACAAGCTTATCAATGATGGGCCAGATTATCACAAGACCGGGACCTTTTACAGGGATTAATCTGCCAAGCCTGAATACAACACCCCTTTCATACTCGCGCAGGATCTTTATGGCGCTTGACAGAAAATAAATAACCAGTACAACGGCTAATATAAATCCAGTGGAAATTACAGGCATTTTAAAACCTCCTTTCTGATGTTTAAGTTAGAAGTAGTCCCGATGCTTCGGGATCATTTCTCACTTCTCACTTTATTATAGGGTGGACTTTTAACCTCAGATTCTCCACCCTATCAACTATAACCTTTTCTTCTGCTTTTATCATCTCATCACTCCAAGCCTTCCATATCTCTCCATGCACAAAGACCACCCCGTCTTTACTGCTTATATCAGTCTTTGCAGTTCCCTCAAGCCCGATAAGACCCTCCATCCCTGTTACAGGCTTTCTTCTGAATGCCTTTACAGCAAGGGCAATAGTCAGGCTGAAAAATAATGCCGTCATAATCACGGCAGGAAGAATGACTTTCAGTGAAAGCTTAAAAAACGGAGAGGGTGATTCAAAAAGCATGAGAGAACCTATAATCATGGAGATTATTCCCCCTATTGTCAGGATACCGTGTGAGATAATTTTAATCTCAAGGAGAAAAAGAATTATACCGAGAATAATCAGAAGAAGACCCGCATAATTCACCGGCAGGGTCTGTAATGAATAAAAAGCAAGTATAAGTGATATAGCGCCAAAGACCCCGGGGAATATAGCCCCGGGGTTTGTAAACTCAAAAAATATGCCATAAAACCCGAGCAGAAGCAGGATATAGGCTACATTCGGGTCGCTGATGAGGTTTAATATTTTATAACGCATGCCTTCTTCTACATATCTAACCTTAACATCCTTTGTATTAATCACATATTTCCCTGTTAACGTTTCTACTGTCCTGCCATGGATATCTGCAAGTAATGAATTAATGTCAGCGGAAACCATATCTATTACATTCATCTTTAATGCCTCCGCCTCGGTAGCTGATATGCTTTTTCTTACTGCATCCTCCGCCCACTTTGCATTCCTGCCCTTTTTTTCAGCTATTGACTTTATGTAAGAGGCGGCGTCATTCTCTGCCTTTTCAGACATTGTCTTGTCCATCTTCTCGCCTATGCCGACAGGATGAGCAGCACCGATATTTGTTCCCTGCGACATTGCAGCCACATGTGCAGACATAGTGATAAATACACCTGCAGATGCCGCTCTGGAACCGCCAGGTGACACATATACTATTATGGGAATTTCACTTGCGAGTATCCTTTTTACTATAATCCTCATTGAGGCATCAAGTCCTCCGGGGGTATCAAGTTCAATGACCAATGCCTCCGCCTTTTCCCTGACCGCGTCATCAATGCTCTTGGATACCACCTCTGCCATCACGGGATTTACAACGCCATTTGCCTTGATTACAATTATATCTGCATTTGAAGGAAACGGGAAAGTTAATAATACAGAAAAGACAAGGAAGACAAAAAAGACTTTCTTTTTCATTGAAAAAATTATATCTTTATATTACAACAGTGTCAAGTGCAAGAAACGCTTATTAAAAATATTAGTGACACATTGATTCAAAAATAGTATAGTAGTATTCGTAACATTTTAGAGAAAACCCTCTTTCGCCACAGCGAATCAGACCAGTCTGAAAGGAGGATACAATGGCAATGATAATCAGCAAACCATTTTTAACAGTAGAGCAGATTCAAAAAAGGGTAAAAGAACTTGCAGCAAGAATATCCGAAGATTATGAAGGCAAGGAAATCCTTTCGGTCGGAATCTTAAAAGGTGCTTTTATGTTCTTTGCTGATATTGTAAAGGTAATTCAGGTTCCCATGACCATTGATTTCCTTATTGTATCAAGCTACGCAAAAATGGAATCCACAGGGGAGATAAAAATTCATACCGACTTAAGAGAAGATATAAAAGGAAAAGATGTCCTTTTAATAGAAGATATCGTTGACACAGGATTCACGCTCAACCATATAAGGAAACTGCTTCTTGAACGGCAGCCTGCATCTCTAAAGATATGCACATTTCTGGATAAAAAACCGCGAAGAAGGGTTGAAGTGCCATTGGACTATATCGGCTTTGAAATCCCCGAAGATTATGTTGTAGGTTACGGACTTGATTACGAAAACAGGTTCAGAAACCTCCCCTATATAGCCATATTCAAGGAAAGCAAATAAATTACTTCACAGTTTATAGTTTGATTCTATGTCACAGACAAAAATACAGAAAATACATTACGGCGGCTGGGATAATTGTGTCAGGATAACTAATAACATCGTTGACCTGATAGTAACTGCCGATGTTGGTCCCCGCATTATCAGATACGGCATTGTTAACCAGCAAAATGAACTTTGCGAAGTTGAGTCAACTATGGGCTTAACCGATGGAGATGAATGGAGGATTTACGGAGGTCACCGCCTATGGCACAGCCCTGAGGCAAAACCGCGAACTTACGAACCTGACAATGCTTCGGTAACATGGGAAGAAATCCCAAACGGCATCAGGACAATACAGGACATAGAGCCATTGACCATAATTAAAAAAGAGATGGAGATTATTCTTTTTCCTGAAGGCACTGCTGTAAAAATCCTTCATCGCCTGACTAATAAGGGTCTTTGGCCAATACAATTATCCGCATGGAGCATCACAGCAATGGCAAAAGGAGGAAAAGAGGTTATCCCGCAGCCCCGTAAGGATACGGGATTACTGCCAAACCGCGTTGTGTCTTTATGGCCGTATACAAAGCTTAACGACCCCCGCATATGCTGGGGAGAACGATATATAATCCTCCAGCAGGAACCTGATACAAAGGCACCTCTAAAACTGGGCATCTCCAATGAAGACGGCTGGGCAGCTTACTTTAATCATAATCACCTTTTCATAAAATATTATGCGTATAAAATTAATGCGCGGTATCCGGATTTCGGCGTATCATACGAAACATACGTTAATGATTTTATGCTTGAAATGGAAACCCTTTCACCACTTGCCGTATTAGAGACGGAATCCAGCACAGAGCATCAGGAAAGATGGGAATTGTTTGACAACGTGCCAATGCCGTCCAATAATGAGGAAGAGATTGAAAATATTTTAACAGACAAAATTAACCACAGACCTGCTGCCACGTCTTGCGTCGTGAGACGCAGCGGCAAGGAACACAGAGAAGATTATTGATAAATTGATAAAGAGAATTTTGTCTTTTTCTCAGTGCCCTCTGTGGTAAAAATTTTTTTAATTAAGTTATAGTAAAAAATGAAATACGGAGAAAAAATAATATCAAAGGCAAGGCTTGAAAAATGGGAAAACCCTTATCCTGACAGGGACTATAACATAGAAATTGATTTCCCTGAGTTTTCCTGCCTCTGCCCGCGTTCGGGTTATCCCGATTATGCAGCGATAAAAATCAACTATATACCTGATAAATACATTGTTGAGCTAAAATCCCTTAAGCTCTATTTTAATAAATTCAGGGGTCAGTATATCTCACACGAGGCTGCGGCTAACCAGATTTTTGATGACCTCAAAAAACTTCTTAAACCAAGACATCTGGAAGTTGTAGGAGACTTTAATCCGAGGGGGAATGTAAAGACAGTAATAAGAGTAAGCTCATAGTTCCTGCCCAGTTGTCAGTTCCTATTTCTCAGTTTTTACTCTCACTCTATCACTTCTATAATCATCTTTCTCTTTTCAGGCGGATTTTCTCCGAATCTGAGCCCGCCGATAAACAGCTTTCTGGCTTTTCCTACGAGGGCATCGTCATGCGTGCAGAAAGAACAAAGCATCTCGCCCTTATCAACAAAATCACCGAACTTCTTTTTAAGAATAATTCCTGCCGCAGGATCAATAATGGAATCCATCCTCTCCCTGCCGGCGCCGAGGATCATGGAAGCAGTCCCGACTGCCTCTGCATCCATAGATTGAATATAGCCTTTTTCTTCGGAAAAAATATCAACGCTTAAGCACGAGGTCGGGAGAAGCGTCGGTCTTTCAACTATCTTTGGATTGCCGCCCTGCAACTGCACCATCTCTTTGAACCTCTCAAGTGCAGAGCCATTTTCAATCAGCTGTGCAAGTCTTTTTTTACCTTCGTGTATCCCGGTTTCTATTCCTGCAAGCTTTAACATCAGGGCACCGAGATAAAGGGTGACCTCCATTAAATCCTCAGTGCCGTTTCCTTTAAGACACTCTATAGCCTCCGTAACCTCAATAGAATTCCCTATCGCCATACCGAGAGGCTCATTCATATCAGTAATAACAGCGATTGTACAGCGATTGTCCTGACACCAAAAGTACTGCCTATGTTAACCATAGCCTTTGCGAGTTTCCTGGCATCTTTCAAATCCTTCATAAATGCGCCTGAACCAGCTTTGACATCAAGCACAAGCCCCTGAATACCCTCACTCAACTTTTTGGACATTATGCTGCTTGTTATAAGGTGGATTGATTCAACAGTGGCTGTAACATCCCTCAGTGCATAAAGTCTCCGGTCAAGTAAAGCCATCTCCTCTGAATAACCAATCATTGCGCATCCGGTTTTTGATAATATTTCTTTAAATTCTTTTATACTGAGCGATGTCTTAAAGCCGGGGATGCTTTCAAGTTTATCAAGCGTTCCTCCTGTATGTCCCAATCCCCTGCCGGACATCATAGGCACTGCAACGCCTGCAGAGGCAGCGAGCGGGGCAAGTATCAGACTCACCTTGTCTCCCACGCCGCCAGTGCTGTGCTTATCAATCTTTGGTCCGGGGATTTCGGAAAGGTCAACAACAGTCCCTAAGCTGATCATAATCTCGGTCATATTAGCCGTTTCTTCGTCAGTCATGCCTTTAAAATAGACTGTCATGAGAAAGGCAGACATCTGATAATCAGGGACTTCACCATTTAAATAGCTTGTAAAAAATTCGGTAAACTCTCCCCGGCTTATGCTGTAGCCGTCTCTTTTCTTTTTAATAATGTCGTATGCCCTCACACCTTAAACCACCCTGCCATCCAGTATTTTTATTACCCTTCCGCATTTTGATGCGAGGGCTTCATTGTGTGTTACTATTACAAAAGTTATACCGCTTTTTTTGTTTAACTCCATTAATAATCTGAAAAGCTCATCTCCCGTCATGGTATCAAGGTTGCCCGTAGGTTCATCAGCAAGCACAAACTTCGGCTCAAGTATAAGCGCCCTTGCCACTGCAACCCTCTGCTGCTCACCGCCTGAAAGTTCACCGGGCTTATGCCGGATTCTCTCAGACAGCCCGACATCCTCAAGAAGCCTTAAAGACCTTTTGTATGCATCGTTACGGTTAATACCTGCTATCAGGGCAGGCATCATTGTATTTTCAACAGCATTAAACTCAGGAAGAAGGTAATGAAACTGAAACACAAACCCTACTGTCTTATTCCTGAAATTCGCTAATAAATTTTCATCAAGATTAAATACGTCTTTGTCCTCATAAAAAACATTTCCTGATGTCGGGACGTCAAGTGTGCCGAGAATATGCAGTAAAGTGCTTTTACCAACACCTGAAGGTCCCATTACAGCAACCATTTCTCCTGCATATATCTCAAGGTTTATCCCTCTTAATACATGAAGTTCTACTTCATTATTTGAAAACGATTTATTCAGGTTTTTTACGGTTATTAATGGTTTCATCTTTGCCCTTTGATTGTCCCTCATCTTTATCTTTTTTATGACTTATACTTTCTTTTAGTTCCTTTAATGTCATCTCTGTTTTTTTCTTCGTTTCTTTTGCCCCATCAACCATATCCCCAAATTCTCCTGCTGCCCTGCCCGCTGATTCCGTCTTTTTACCAATCCACCTGAACGGCTCCCCGCCCTTCCAGAAGGCAACCACAACAACAATTATTATGAGAATTACTATGACCGCTATGGTTTTAAAAATAAATTTAAACATAACCCCTTATTCGTATCTCAGCGGCTCCACGGGCTTCAGTCTCGCTGCCTGCCATGAAGGGTAAACCGTTGCTATAAAACTTATGAAAACAGCTGCCACAGCTACAGTGACAAAATCAACCAGATTCGTTTTTACCGGGAGATAACTCAGATAATAAATATCGGGCGGAAGGCTTATAAATTTATAAGTCTTCAAGAGATAGCAGACAACATAACCGCCGGCAATCCCGATAATTGTTCCCGCAACTCCTATCACGAGTCCATAAATCATAAAGATATACATAATCCCCCTGCTTGTTGCACCCATTGCCTTCAAAATAGCTATCTCTCTGGATTTTTCAATCACGAGCATAACAAGACTGCTTACAATATTAAAAGACGCTACAAGCACTATCAGGACAAGAATTACAAACATGACAATCTTCTCAAGCTTAAGCGCAGCAAACAGATTTCTGTTCATCTGCATCCAGTCACGCGTGTAATATGGGGCCCCCAGCACATTTTCTATTTCGCTGCCAATTTCTTCTGCCCGGTATATATCATCCACTTTTATCTCAATCCCTGTAACATCATCCTGATAGTTAAAGAAGTCCTGTGCATCTTTTATATTCACAAAGGCAAGGCTTGAATCGTATTCGTACATCCCTGCATTAAAAAAGCCGATTACCTTAAATTTCTTAATCCTGGGAATTGCACCGAGAGGGCCGATTGTGCCGACCGGAGAAATCATATTCACCTCATCGCCGACAAACAGCCCTAAATTCTGAAGGAGTTCTTTGCCAATGATTATTCCCGGCGGTTCGGTATTTTTTCTAAGTGCATCAATCTTCCCTGTTTTAAGATTTTTAAGGATATCCGTTGTCCTTACTTCAAGTTCAGGGTCTATACCTCTAACAACAGTGCCGTATGCCTTATTGCCAAATCCGAGCATTGCCTGCCCGAAAATGAACGGCGAAGAATGCTTAACCCTTTTGACCCGGTTAATTTTTTCTCTTAAAAGATTTTGATCCTCTACCTTGCCGCCGTAACTTAAAACAACAATATGGGCATTTACGCCGAGTATCTTTTTCTGAAGGTCATCCTGGAATCCGCTCATTACAGAAAGCACTACTACCAATGCCATAACGCCCAGCGCGACTCCTGCAATAGATATCGCAGTGTTAACCGAGATGCCCCTTTGCTTCTTTTTTGTCCTGAGATACCGAAGACCTATAAAGAATTGATATGAAATGTTCATGGGTTATTGTTCCGGCTTAAGCTGCGGAAACAGTATTACATCCCTTATTGATGGAGAATTTGTAAGAAGCATCGTTAATCTGTCAATCCCTATGCCCTCCCCTGCAGCAGGCGGCATGCCATATTCCAATGCCCTTAAGAAGTCCTCATCCGTAAGATTAGCCTCTTCATCACCCATCTGCCTTGCCTCTGCCTGCTGTAAAAACCTCTCCCTCTGATCAGCAGGGTCGTTAAGCTCTGAAAAGGCGTTTGCTATCTCACGAGCGCCTATGAACAGCTCAAATCTCTCAACAAGTTCCGGGGCTTCCTTTTTTCTTTTTGCCAGCGGAGAAAGTTCAACAGGATAATCCAGTATGAATGTCGGCTGTATCAGATGGGGTTCAACCTTCTCCTTGAAAATTGCATCAAGGACCTTTCCATGACCTACCTTTTTATCTATATCAACACCGTTCTTAACAGCAAACTCTCTGGCAAATGATAAATCTTTAAAAACAGCAGGGTCAACGCCGTGCATCTGCATTGCCTCCAGCATGGTCAATCTCTTCCACGGCGGTGTAAAATCAATAACCTCGGCACTGTCAGGCATATCCGCATCTCCGTAAGGCACACGGAGACTGCCCGCAACCTCTTTACACAGAAAGGCAATGAATTCTTCTGTAAATTCCATTAAATACCTGTAGTCTGCATAGGCAATATAAAATTCCAGCATAGTAAACTCAGGATTATGCCTTGTAGATATCCCTTCATTTCTGAAATTCTTATTAATTTCATAAACCTTTTCATAACCGCCGACAAGAAGCTTTTTTAAATAAATTTCAGGTGCAATCCTTAAATAAAGGTCTATGCCAAGCGCTATATGATGGGTCTTGAACGGCCTTGCAGCAGCCCCTCCGGGGATAGAGTGCATCATGGGCGTCTCAACTTCAATAAAGCCCCTGCTGTCAAAAAAATCCCTGATTGCTTTTATGAGTCTGCTGCGTTTTAAAAAAATATCTTTTACGTTAGGGTTAACAATTAAATCCACATATCGCTGCCTGTACCGGATTTCAATATCCTTAAGTCCATGCCATTTCTCAGGCAGGGGCCTCAAGGATTTGCAAAGCAAAGCAATCTCTTTTACCTCAATGGTAAGCTCATTTGTCCTTGTCTTGAATAACCTTCCGCTTATTCCAGCTATATCGCCTATATCAAGGTCTTTGAGCAAGTCGTAGCGTGTGCCGAGGGTATCCTTCCTGAAATAAACCTGTGTCTTCCCTGTTACATCCTGAACATGCGCAAAACACGTCTTCCCGAAATCCCTTAATGCAATTATGCGGCCTGCTATTGTGCAGTTAACACCCTTTGTTTCAAGCTCCTCCTTGCTTAGATGTCCGTAATTTTCTGCTATGTCTTTAGCGCTGTCCTTAACATCAAAAGGGCCGCCGTAAGGGTCAATGCCCGATGCCTTCAAGTTGTGCAGTTTTTTAATTCGTTGTTGTATTAAATCATTAATCTCTTCCAATATTCACCCTTTTAAAAAAAGTGGGAACTTCTCACTTCTCACTTCTTAGTTATTGGTTATTCAATCAAGCCCGCTAAAATCTTTGTCTTCTCTTCAATCATCCTGTCCAGACGTTCCTGCTGCATTCTGAGTTTGAAAAGTTCATCTGTAATATTAAGCAGAGCCATGATAGACGCCTTAAGATGATTTACAGTCGGGGCAGTATTATAAATTTCTCTTAGCTTTTCATCAACGTATTGCGCCAGGGACCTTACATACGCCTCATCTTCATCAACCTTAACGGAATATTTCTGGCCTAATATCTGCACCTCTACTGTTTGCAAAAAAACCTCTCTTTAGTTCTCACTTCTCAGTTCTTAGTTAAATCTCTATTGACTCAAGCTCCTTTAATATTGATTCAATTTGAGTTTTGGTATTCTCTTTTTCTTTATTTAATTTACTGATATCCGCATTTAATTTATCAACCTCTTTTGTATCACGCTTCAGAGCCTCCATCTGACTTTCTTTTTTCTTAAGCTCTCCTTCAAGTGTGTTCACTTTTAAGTTCAGCGATTTATTTTCTTCCGTTAAAATTTTAATCCTGTCAACTACCTTTGATATTTTTCCCTCAAGCACCTGTATCTTATCCATACCTGACTCCTCCCTTAAATGACTCTCTTTCCCTTCCAGAAACTCAAACACATTCTGCTGCATGAGATGTAAATTATCAAAATGATATTAAAAAGTAAACCCCGTTAGAAATCTCAGGTAAAGTTTTATCCACCTTCGCTATTAATCCTCCTTCATCTTACTTGGAGTTATTTCTAACGGGGTAAATAGGGGCAAACCCGCTATTGTCCTGTACTGCCAGTAACTTCTTAATACTTTTTTCACATATTTTTTCGTCTCCGCATAAGGTATATCTTCTATAAATTCATCCATGTCTTTTCCCTCATACCGGCTTAACCATTTCTCTAATGCCTTTTCACCGGCATTGTAAGCTGCAAGCGCAAGAGGAATCTCTTTAAATTCCCTGATAAGTAATGACAGGTAATGAGCCCCGATTAAAATATTTTTTTCAGCATCATGAATGTCCGAGTCGTCTTTCAGTTTTATTTTTGCATTATCTTTCAGCCTGTTGGCGGTGGAAGGTATAATCTGCATGAGACCAATTGCTCCTGCACCTGAAACAGCAGACGGGTCAAAACGGCTTTCTTCTCTAATCAATGCTGTTATAAGATAGGCATCTATCTTTTCAGCCTCAGAAGCCCTTCTGACAATATCCCGGTAACCCAGAGGATACGAAAGCAGCAGAAATTCGTTTTTATCAATACCCTCCGCCATGGCAATTACTTTTTTATACTCTTCCATCCTCATTGACAGGTAACTTAGATACAAAAATTCCGGCTTAACTGACTTTTGAATAACAGCGTTTATCTCATTAATTGCCTCATCCTTAAACCCCAAAAATACAAGCGACTCTATCCTTTCGTAAGTCTCTCCTTCCGGCTTGGGAGGCAAATAGTTATATAATTTCTCCGCTGCAGCTATATTAGCCGGCGGTCCGTCAGGCATTGAGAACCTAATCTTATCGGATGCATGCCGTAATTTTGCAAGATAGCCGTAATAGCCTTTATCCTGTGCAAGCCCCGCAAAAAAATTGTTGTCTTTCCCATCGCAAAGACTATCGTTATTGTCAGCCTCCCCTGCCTTAATTTTCACATAACCCTCAGTTAGCTTCTGGAGACTTCTTCCCTGCCAATAAAGATATTTATAGTTATCTTCCCTGACTGAATTAGCCAGTTTCAAAAAATATTTTGATGCAGTTCCGTAATCTCCTGCTGCATAACTCATCCAGCCGAGCCCCCAGTTTGCATCCTCAGCCATTGCTGGAGAGTCTTTTAAAACCCTTTTGAAAATTTCTTCTGCCTCGCCTGCCTTGCCTGCCCTTCTAAAATTATCAGCAGAGATAAGCAGTAGCCTGACAAAACGCTCATCCCCCGGAAATTCGCCCCCAAACCGTTTCACCGCATCATTAAAACTGTCCTCGTCGTTAAACCTGTAATATGAAATCGCCTCCTGATACATAGCATCAGGGGATTTAACTTGTTTGAAACTCTTAGCCGACTTGTCATATTGTTTCTGCCTGAACTGGCACATCCCGATAGAAAAAATGATTTTCTCCTTCATGGAATCTTTCAGGCTGGCAAGGACATCCCTGTATAGCTTTTCAGCCCTTTGATAGTTGCCTTTTTCAAAAAGATTGTCCGCCCTCCTCAGGAGTTCGTCATTCGTAAATATATCTGCCTTCAATTCCTTTAACTCATTTAATGCCTCCGGGGATACAGGGACCGCATTAAGATATATTTCTTTAAACAGGCTGACAGCAGAGTCGGTTTTATCATGGTCGTTAAGAAGCCTTGCAAGGTTTAATTTGAACTTCCATTCATTCGGATAATCCTTTGTAAAGCGGGACAGCAATTCAATTGCCTCATCATCACGCTTTCCGCCAAGAATTGCCGTAATCTCATATTTTCTGGCTTCTTTCAAAAGCACCTTGCCCTGAATCTGACGTGCCGCCTCAACAGCTTTATCAAATTTCTCTGAAGAAATATATACATCTGCAAGCAGTTTAAAGGCATAGTCCTTAAGCAGCGGATAGGAGTCAACTGCTTTCTTTAAATAATCCTCAGCCTTATCAAAAATCCCCTGTTCCTTGTAAATCCTGCCTAACAGAAAATAGGTCTCCCTCTGATAGAGTTTATTCTCAATAAAACCCGTAAGTATAGTTTCTGCTTCTTTGTATGAACCGCTTTTTATGAGGCTGACAGCTTTTTCAATTTCTTTTTTAATATTTTCCTGAGAATCATTCTGAATTTTAACAGCTTCTCCGTCTGAGGCACAGCAAATCAGAGGCACAAAGCAGGCGAGCATCAAAAAAAGAGAAAATAAACCTGTTTTCTTCAAACGCAATCGCATAGATTATATTAGCTTAAATTTTTTACGGGAGGCAATAGGTAAAAAGAGACAACAGGCAATCAAACAAGGAAGAGAAACGATGCGGTCATCTTTGCTCTGAAAAACATGGAGGCGGCGAGCGGATTTGAACCGCTGAATAAAGGTTTTGCAGACCTCCCCCTTAGCCACTTGGGTACGCCGCCGGTAACTACAGTTAATAGTTCACAGTTGTCGGTTGTCAGTTAAGTTTAAATTTTTTTAGTGTTAACTAAACACTGTCAACAGTCAACTGACAACTGACTTTCATGGAGCGGGCGACGGGATTCGAACCCGCGACCCCAACCTTGGCAAGGTTGTGCTCTACCAGCTGAGCTACACCCGCGTTAACGACAGTGAACAGTTATTAGTGAATAGTGAATAGTAAAAAAACATTTACTGCCTGACTCAACAGTCTTAACTATTAACTTACTGATAGGTTATAATACTAAATGTTTTACCCTGATTTCAAGGAATTTGAAGAAAAGGCAAAAGAAGGCAACCTCATCCCTGTCTACAGGGAAATCCTTGCAGACCTTGAGACCCCGCTATCC
>JACROO010000090.1 GCA_016214355.1 Nitrospirota bacterium
GAACCGAAGTTAATCCTTTCCGTCCTAAAAGAAATGGCAATGAGGCTCAAGGCAACTACGGAGTATATCTAAACTTTTGAGGCAATCAAAAGGTATTTGTAATGGATAAAAATACTTTAAGCGGGTTCACATTTGCAATGTGAACCTAAATATTTCAATCAGTTCAACAATGATCAAAACTCAGGGTTCAGTTTTGCAAACTTAACCAGCATAGGAGTTGATGCTTTCTGCTACAATTTTACTATATTCAAAAGATACTTGTATTTGTAATGAATAATGATACTATGATATATTTGTGCAGGTCATAAGCGGTTAGCATTGAAAATACTTCACTCCTAAAAGATAGAAACTCTGCCTTAGAAGAATATAAGATACTGAAAAACCTTGACCCTGAGAAGGCTAATAAGTTGTTTGAGGTGATTTATAAGTAGGGAGTGTTTTATGAACTGTCAATATTCAGTATTGCAAGAAAAGTAAATTGCAATAGTCAACATTAAAGTGTACAACACTTGTAAACTCAGTCTTTAACTTTTTGAATTATATGGGGCTCTGCCCCAACCCCGGGTTCGTTTCTTGCGTGCCCAAGAAACTGAACCTAAAGAAGGGCCCCCGTGATTGTTTCCTTACGGTCTATTTCAGCACTGCTCAGTAAATTCAAGAAATTCGTCCCGAGGAATCGGGACTCAAACACTCTTGAATTTTTAACCCTCGCAGCGCTTTATATCCCTGAAACAATCAAAGGGGGACAAAAAAAGAAAAGCAATCTTTTAAAGGTTCCCATCAGATATTTTAGGTGATGAGTGAAACTGAAAGGAAATAGAGTTAATTTGTGTCTGATGCCGACCCTTCGGCAGAGTTTAAATTAACTCCCTGAAAGTTGAGCGAAGAGCCGTCCCGAAAATATCTGCGGGCCACATTTCTTTGGATACTTTCTTTGGTGGTCAAAGAAAGTATCTCCGTCTGAAAGACATATAAAAATATTTTTCTGTGAATTCCGGGGACATCATACTTAATTCTTGACGTAACCCCGTTTATCTTGCACGACAAGAATAACAGGGGTGGTAGCATCAGGTCAAAATAATTCGTGACTATTTAAAATGACCTTTGTCAGAGAGAAGAAGGATTTATAAATATACAATTTACTGCTCTTACTTATAAATTTCTCTCCTATGCCCTACTTTGTGAACGGTGATAACCTTATCATCGTGATTAATCTCATACATAACTCTAAAGTCTCCAACTCTGAGCTTATACAGTCCTGCAAGATTTTTTCTCAAGGGGAGAGGGGTTATAGACTCTATGTTTTGAATAAGCCATTTAAGTTTATCTAAAACCCTTTGGCTTATATTTTTATCCAAAGACGCAAGGGAGGCTTTACCGTCATCGCTGAAATCAAGCCTATACATTTACCACTTAAGCCCTAATTCAGATGCCACTTTTTCAACCGGTGTCCGTTTTTTTGATTTCATAGATTTCCGTAATGTTTCGGCAACCCCGGGCCTTAATTCCATGCCGTAATCAGGGTCAACGAGTTCGCTGATTGTATCCCTGATAAGAGACTTAAGCTCTCTGACGGTCATATTACTAACTCTTTTATTTTCTGTAGCTGTAGACATCTGTTACCCCCTCAAATTAATGTTATATGCTTTAATTATAAAATAAAACCCCGTGATTTTCATAGAGATACAAAGTGAAAGAGAGGGATATTGGAAGGGAGAGGAACACATCCCGCAATTTCTGACGTAAAGAAAGAATCCTTCCCTATGCTACTTTTAACGGATGTATGCGGACTATTTCTTTTCTGTGTTCTTTCTGCGCAAGATAGAGGTCATAGGCGCGCCGGGCATTCAGCTATTTTCTTTTCCCAATTTACCCGCCATATGTTAAAATAATCAATCAACACGCTGTTTAAACAGGAGGTTTTTATGGGCATAGCATTAGACTATAAAAAGACAATAATAAATTTAACCAGAGAATTACCTAAAAACAAACTTAAGGAATTGATTGATTTTGCCCAGTTTCTTAAAGCAAAAAAAGGAGGGTTTTCTTATTTGCAAATTAAAGACAGCGCTGAATATGTCAGACAGCATAGGACAAAGGAAGCGCAGAAGTTCAAGTCAGGGAAAAGATTTATTGAAGAGCTCATTGAATGGCAAAAATCAAAC
Organism: Nitrospirota bacterium; assembly: GCA_016214355.1. Lineage (GTDB taxonomy): Bacteria > Nitrospirota > Thermodesulfovibrionia > UBA6902 > DSMQ01 > JACROO01. Next base: position 2,166 of record JACROO010000090.1, read on the forward strand.
TCTTAGTAGATACTGATATTATTATTGACTATCTTAAAGGAATAAAACCTGCCAGAGAATTTTTCAAATCCGACAATTTTGATATTTACTGTTCGGTCCTCAGCCAAAAAGAACTGCTCTCTAAAAAAGGACTCAGCGACTCTGAAAGAAAAAGAATAAAGGAACTGTTATTACGATTAAAGGACTTAAAGATAGATAATGAGATAAGCAAGAAGTACATGCTGCTTCTGAATAATTATGGAGAAATCCAGAGTTCTATCGCAGATTATGTAATAGCTGCAACGGCATGGGCAAAAAATCTTCCTCTTTTAACAAGAAACAGGAAACATTTTGAGCAGATAAAAGAAATACAACTTAGCCCGGTTTATGAAGATACCGCTGCATTATAAGTTATCTTAAAGTTGTCACTTCACCTTTGCCACATAAACCCCGTCCCAGCTTGAATCAGGCGGATTCTTTAAAAACTCGTTGCACCGTTCAATAAATACCTCAGAAGGTTTATCTTTGTATTCGGCAAAAAGACCCTGAAATATTTCAAGCGCCTTTTTAAATTGATGGCTCTTGTACAGGGTTAATGCCTCTTCAAACCCCTTTATGAGCGAATCATTTGCGTCTGAAGAAAGTTCATAGATAGTAACTGGCTTATCTTTGCCCTTAACCTTTATCAGGTCAAGCTCTCTGAATTTCAATTCAGAGGTCCCTCCGCCAAGTCCTGCAGCCTGTCCGACTTCACGGAGTGAGGACAGCGAGCGGGACCATAAGGTTTGCAGTTCAGAATAATGTTTAACTGTAAACTCACTCAGGATTATGGATGTGGTATAAATCTTGTTTAAGCCTTCCAGCCTTGAGGCAAGATTAACAGTGTCGCCGATTGCGGTATAATCAAATCGCATGCTGGTTCCCATATTTCCTACAATAACATTGCCCGTATTTATACCGATACCAATATCAATCTCAGGGATACCATTTTCCCTGAAGCTGTTATTAATCTCTTTTAGTTTGCTTGTCATTTCAACCGCAGACTGGCAGGCAAAGAGCGAGTGGTTTTCTACATCAAGAGGTGCATTGTATATTGCCATAATGGCATCGCCGATGTATTTATCAAGGGTACCCTTGTGTTCAAGGACAATATCTGTCATTGGGCCAAGATATTGATTCAAAAGCAAGACAAGTGTTTCAGGGGTAAGCCTCTCAGAGAGGGTGGTAAACCCTCTGATATCTGAAAACAGAACGGTTACTTCCCTTTTTTCCCCGCCGAGTTTGAGCATATCAGGCCTATTTATTATCTCTTTTACAAGGTCTGAAGATACATAGCTCGTAAATGCCTTCTTAAGAAACCTGCTTTGTTTTTCTTCTATGATATTTCTGTAAGCCTCCAAGCTGATATATGTCAATATTATGGAGATTATCGGAAAGATAATTATTGTATTCAGATAATAATGGACAAAAAGGAGAAAATCAGTAAAAGAATATATAACAAGAATCCCTACGAAAGAGACCAATGTTACTACGGTCTTACGTACTAAACTCAGGATTATAGATAACAAGACAGGGAATAGTACAATGAACGCAACCTCCAAAACCATCACCCTGCCATCCCTTATAACGAAGTTGTCCTGAAGTATATTGGACGCTACTGTTGCATGGATTTCTATGCCGGGCAGCACAGGGTCAAGGGGTGTTGCCCTCATATCATAAATTCCAACCTCTGTGGCGCCGATAAAGACAAGCGCATCCTTCAGGGCATCAGGGCTTAAGCGTTTGTTTATTATATCTATCGCAGAGATGGTCTCAAATATTCCCTGCCTGCCGTAATAATTAAGCGTTAATCTCCCTGATTCATCAACAGGGATCCGCCTGTTCCCTATGAAAAGCCCGTCTACCCCGTAGGGCGCAATATCAAGCATTACCTCGCCGCCAAGGTAGTGGCGCAGGGCAGACAGGGATAAGGAAGGATACACATCGCCGTCAAAGAGCATGAGGAGGTTTGCTGTCCTTATTATCCCGTCTTTATCAGGCACGATATTAAAAAATCCTGAATTTGCAGATGCCATTGAGACAGGCAGTATGTTTAATTCTACATTTGGATAGGTCATAATGGGGACTTCGCTGACATTTTCACTCATTCTTATAATCTTTATCTTTGAGGACTGCAATATTTCTGAATGGGCAACCGGCTGTTTCTCCGCTTCTTGTCTGAAAAAGTAGCCTGCTATTACACTGCCGCCTTCACGCACGGCATCCGAGAGTGTCCTGTCTGAATCAGGATTTGACGGCTCGGAAAAGACAATATCAAAAGCAATTGTCCTTGCCCCGTATGATTTAATATTTTTAACAAGCCGGGCAATGACCTTTCTGTCCCACGGCCATCTGCCGAGCTTGTTTACACTCTTGCTGTCTATTGCAACAATTACAACCTTTCTGTCAGGCCTTACTTCTCCCCTTGTCCTGAACCTTACATCTTTAAGCTTCAGGTCTATGGCGTTAAAAAGGTCTATCTTCTGGCTGTAAAGCAGTACTGTCAGGAGAGAGACAGCAATGCCGATTAAGATAAAAACAATCAGTCGTTTAGGTTTCATTGAAAATTTTTACCGTAGTGGCTATTTGCTCAGTACATTTAATATGGTTTCAACATTACTGATGTGTTTGCCTGACGGATATTCTTTTTTATACTGGAGGAGTTTCTCTTTTGCCCGGTCTTTAAAGCCGAGTTCAAACAGTGTCATGCCTGACAGATAAAGTGCAGCCTCCATTTGAGGAACGTGCGGATATTCTTCAAGCACCAGCAGATATTCTGCGAGGGCATTTTCAGGATTATTTAAAAACCTTGCATAAACTGTGCCCTTTTCAAGCCTGGCATCGCTCCTTATCTCAGGGATTGTCGTAAGGTCAAGTGCTATCTGGAAGACATAAAGGGCATCATTGTATTTGCCTGAGTCAGCCAGATAATGCCCATAGTTTATATTCCATCTTGCAATTATGTTTGGCAGGTTATTTGAAACCTCCCAGTCTTTTGGAGGTATTGCTGCTGTTACTTCTTCAAAGTTCTTTTTTGCCTCAGCAAGGGGGGTGTCGGGTTTAACCTCTACAGGGTCAGTCGGTATGTGCCCCCGCGTATTCTGCACCATTGCATCCGCGCCAAGCGGTTTTGATGTATCACCGTCGCCTGATACCTCTGCTGCTCCCTCGTTCCCAAAAAAGACATTGGCAAACCCCTGAGACATCATCATAAACTCCGTGCCCTTTATGCCTGCTGTAGCAGTCGGACTCTTTATCCTGTAGTCAACCTTCTCGCCTGCAAGTTTAACGACAGTCGCCCTGAGTTTTCCCTGCGTCATGCTGAATACCCCGTCCTTCTTTTTTGGGCCGGCAATAAATTCTGTAATTTCAAGCTCTGTATTGTTTGCCAGCGTGAGCTTGCTGTTGTCAGATAATGTCAGTATTGCCCAGCCGTCAGCACCTGTCTTAATCCAGAAGCCCTTTTCTAATTGGGTGTCTTTTTTGACATCGCGATAAGCAATGTTGTTTCTCTCCCTGTATAAGACATTGCCGCTAATCTCTGTAATCCTGCCGATGCTGTTTGCCGCACTGTATGCAGGCACGGCGTATAGGAAAATAATTAAGCCAAAAACAAATAACTGACAGCCCGATAATATCCGTCTCATACCCATTACCTCCTTTATTTAATCTTTTTCAAATAAAGCCGGCATACTTTTTCTCATAGCAGTTAATTTTTTACCGTATTTCAAATCATTCTTCCCAAGATAATTAGAGACAAATTTTGAGACAGCAGACCTCCAGTTCCCTTCAATAGTCCTTATTATCCAATTAGGATTATAATCCAAAGACCGTGCAATAAGGAACATGTAAACAACCGGTTCAATTGTCCTCCTGACAAGGAAGTGCAGCATGTTTGTCAGGAATATATGAAGCCGCTTCCTTACTGCCTCAGGCCTGTTTAAATACCGCACAATAAACCGGGGAATATACGGGGTTATATTGAGCAGTTTATTAAAGTAGGTGCTGTCAATTTCAATCATATACCTGTAAAGGTATGCCTCGGGGTCTACAATTTTATCCTTAAGCGCCCTCTCGGTAAGGGGTGTTCCCGGGTAAAATGTCAGATGCGCCAGCGAGGTTGTGTATGGTTTTTTGATTCCGGACATGGCATCAATGCTTTCCATCATATCTTCTTCGGTTTCATACGGATTGTCAACTATCATTTCACAGTAGGGGACGGCTTTTGCCTCCAGCGTAAGCTCCACTGCCCTCATAACGGATGAAAAAGGTATGGTCCTACCGTAGATTTTAAAGTTGACGGAGTTGCTCCCTGACTGTACGCCTAAAATGACCCAGCTCAACCCTGCTTTTTTGAGCATTAACAATTTTTCCATGTCAAGCAGGGTGGGGATAGCGCGCACCATAAAAGGCAGGTTAATGTATTTCTTATACTCCTCGCAGAATTTTTTGATCCATTCTTTGTCGTGGACAAAAAAACAGTCATCCTCAAAATTTATATATAAAACATACGGGTCCTTTTTCACAGCCTTTAACTCTTCCATGCAGTTTTCAACTGACCTTGCCCTGACCTTTCTGCCGTATATGGTTGCAAGGGATGAATTTGCACAGTACCCGCAGGAAAAGGGACAGCCCCTTGTTGTTATCATCATGTGGCATGTACCTCCGTACAAGGCAGACCTGCGGAAAAGATGCGGATTTAAGGCAAAGTTATATATTTTGTTGTTGTGAAAAACGTAATAATAGTCAGGCAGGTATTCCTGAAACGGCAGGCTGTCAAGGTCTATTTCCGGCAGGCCGGCCTGAGTTTTTATTACAATCCCATTATGGCGCACCCAGATATTGGGGATGTCAGGCGCTGTATCCTTTCCTTTATCGCGAAGGTGCTCCAGCAATGCGACAACCTGTCTTTCCCCTTCGCCACGGCACACATAATCGGCGTATTTTATGCATTCATCCGCCCTTATTACCGCATGCACGCCGCCCCAGATTATTGGGATTTGAAACTTTTCATGTAAAAGCCGTGTTAGATTCTTTGCAGGATAGAACTCAATGGACATAAGTCCTATGCCGATTAAATCAGGGTTGTAATCCCGGATAAATTTCTCTATTTCAGGGTGAATAGTACTTTCCAGATAGCCGGATAAAAGCAAAATGCGGACATCGTGTGCGTTAGCTCGCACATTTGCAGCGATATACTTTAAGCCTGTTACATAGGCATTGGATTGCAAAGAAATCAGTAGTAATTTCATTGTAAGCTTACTCTCTCTTTATAGGAATGACCCTCCCTCGCAGTCCCGATGCTTCGGGACAGGTAATTAACAAGTTAAAGATTTTTTAATTATAAAGCACGCTATCGTTATTGTCAAAAAAAATACTTGACAGTTTTAGTAAACTATACCTATAATAGTTTACTAATATGCTCAAGTTATCCACCAAAGGACAGTACGGGGTGCGGGCAATGTTTGAGATAGCAAAAAGCTATCCGCACGGGCCCATAACAATCAAAGAAATTGCAGAGAGGCAGGAGGTTTCCGTTGCCTATCTTGAGCAGATATTAAATAAACTCCGCAGGGATGGGCTTATTAAAAGCCACAAGGGACCCGGCGGCGGATATGTCCTGAGCAAAAAGCCGGATAAAATAAGTGTAAGCAGGATTCTCAGAACACTTGAAGGACCTATAACCATTACCCAGTGCCTTAACCCGAAGGTAAAAAGCTGTAACCGTGTTGAAGGGTGCGTGGCACGGCTCCTCTGGAAGTCATTAGGAGAAAAAATTGAACACTTTCTTGAGACAATAAGCCTTAGTGATCTGATGGATGAAGAATCCAGACTTGAAAGGTAGATAATGGCGATTACAGATTTGCTTCACCAGCAGGAGGCAGGCTTGAAATTCCTTGATAAGCCGTTAGAGGCAGACGCAACAACAGACATAATTTATATGATGTGTCCCATGCACCTGCTTGCACTGCAGGAGAGGATAAAAGAGCTTAAGACAGGGCAGGTCCTTGCAATTCTCACTGACTATGACGGGGCGCTTGAGGATATTCCGGCATGGTGCGTTAAGACAGGGAATGAATTCATGGGGGTGCATGAATCGCCCGACCACTACAGCTTTTATGTGAGAAAACTTAAGGACAACTGATTACACTGATTAAACAACAGATTACACAGATAACAGGTTAATCGGCGCAATCGTTTTTCAAAATCTGTGTAATCGTAATTAAAGGAGTGATTATGGAAAATATATATCTTGACCACGTGGCTACAAATCCCCTGCATCCTGATGTGCTGGATGCGATGATGCCTTATTTTAAGGAAGACTTTGGGAACCCTCTGAGCATTTATCCGCCGGGGACAAAGGCAAAGGAAGCCGTTGAGAACGCAAGGGCTTCTGTTGCATCACTCATAAACGCAAAGCCGAATGAAATA
>JACROO010000075.1 GCA_016214355.1 Nitrospirota bacterium
GCCGATGCCGCCACCGCCCCGGGTTATATTTCTATAAAAATCTCCTGCAAACAGATAGCCGCCCTCTACAAAATAGACAAGATTCTTGTCAAGCTGATAAACTATCTTCCCATCAACTTCTGAGCCAATATCCTGGCTGCCATACATCTCCATAGCTGACCCGCCTACAGTGCCGGCTACAGAATTTGTGGCTTTCAGCTTATAATAACTGACAGCGGCTGTAAGCTCTTTTGATGGTTTTGCTGTTGCACCTACTTTATAATAGGTGGTATTTGCAATACCTGTACCTGTACCAGCAAGCCCGGATGCGCCTGCTGAGGGTGCTGTTACACCTGCTGTCCTTGCCCTATATTCATACACATAAGTGTAACGCTGGTCAGCGCCGAGGGATGTAATAAATGCATCAACATTTGTATCATTTGCATCATCGTCGCCACTGCCAACTGCCATTTCAAGGTCAAGGACTATAGTAGAAAGGTCAAAGTTAACCCCTGCAAGATATGCCTTGCCTCTGAACGTTGTTTCGTAAGTATTTGTAGCAGTTCTTTGTTTTGCCTTACCCTTCTGAAACTCCATATCTGCCTTAAATCCAATGGGACCAATCTTTGAGTCAGCCCTTATTCCATAATTGGCAAAGTGAAGCCCCGCATCGTTATTACCGCCATTATAATTCTGGTCATCTAAATATGTGACATCGCCGCCAAAATTAAATCCGGCTCCCTTAAGAGTAAAAAGGGCTGCGTAAACAGTAGTATCATCCTGCCCGGCAGATGCTCCGGTACAAGGCTGTGCTGCAGCAGCACTCGTAGATGATGCCCAGCAGGTTGATGCGGCATTGCCTTCAGTGGCTTTTGCCGTTACCAAAGCAACATGGGCTTCTTTTGTAGGATTCATGAACAGCATAATAGTATCATCCCCGAATTTTGAGTGGTCAAGGAACAATCCATAACCAAGCTTTACCGGCATATGACCTATTTTAAGTCCCAACGGTGTGCCAAAGAGATCCTTTGACTGTATCCATGCCTGAAGGATTCTTAAATCGCCTCTTTTCCCGTTACCTTCGGTATAAAGGCCCGTTGCAGATGTCGTGGCAGTATTTGCCTCATTTACAGCACTTTGACCCCACGTATATGTATCCGCTGCATCACTATTGCCTGCTTCAAGCTGAACATATCCTGTTGTCTTTTTGCTTGTTTCTGCCTGAAGGCTGAGTCTTACCCTGCCGTCATAGGCCAGACTTCTATCTGCCATATCAGAACTAAAATCTGATACGTTTTCTTTGAGCTCACCTCTGAACCTCAACTCACCGCCCAGTGTAAGCTGGGTCACGCCTTTTGCCACTGCTGCCTGAGTCTCCGATGGAATCTCAGAGTGTACGGCAAAGGCACTTGCTGTAATGCCAAAAACAAACAACAAACTTAAAACTGTTATCAACGCCTTTTTCATCAATCAACCTCCTTGTTTATTTTTATAATTAAACCTTAAATCATCTTCCACATTTAGTGGGATAGGGATAAGCTTAATTTTCTCCGCTATCACCTCCCTTTTTCTTCCAATTTCTCTAATTACCATTAAACTTTTTACCAAAAAATATTACAGGCTTCCTCCAACACTCCATAATGAAGGAATTATAATAACTTTAAAAGTTATACCATCAAAAATTGTCTTTGTCAAGAGAAAAATTTAAATCCTGAGTAACCATTCAGTTACGGGTGGTAAAAGTCTGCGAAAAAATAACTATTCTTGTATGTCATTTCCCCCCATTCTTGCTTTCGCAAGAAAGCATGGGGGGAATCCAGAGATCATATTAAACTACCTAAACAAAATCTGGATACTCCGGTCAAGCCGGAGTATGACGGTTCTTCCACCTATAACTGAGTGGTTATGAATCTGATAAATATTCCCATCTACAACAACCTCTTTTGAAGTTGATTTAACCGCTATCATCATCTCGTCAGTTGAGAAAGAACACTGCTTACTTTATTTAAAGCAATAAACAGGCCAGCTTGGAGTTAAGAGTTAAAAGTTAAAAGTTAAGAGTTACAAATTGAGGAGTTACAATTTTTTAGTCGTTCACTGTTCGCTGTTCACTATTCACTGTTCACTGCCTTAAACTGTGGTTTTTATGCTATTATGGTGAGGCAAAAAGGACTCAGTAGACTATTGTTTAGGGCGTATAGTAATATATTGCCTATGCTCAAGGTTGAAGAGGCACTGACAATTATAATTGATTCTGTTCTGCAATTGAATGCTGAAACAGTAAGTCTCACCAATTCGCTGGGAAGGATATTGGCAGAAGACATATTCAGTAAAGGTGATATACCGGCACTTGATAACTCTGCAATGGACGGATATGCCCTTAAGTCTTCTGATACCAAAGGCGCCTCATCCGGAACACCAAAGATATTAGAGGTCATTGATGAACTCAAGGCAGGCATGATAACTACATCGGAGATAAAACACGGTCAGGCAATAAAGATTATGACAGGAGCCCCAATCCCCCGGGGCGCTGATTCTGTAATAATGGTAGAAGACACCGGGAGGGAGGGAAGAAACGTTAAAATTTTTAAAGAAGTTGAATCTGGCGAGAACATAAGAAAAGCCGGGGAAGATATTAAAAAAGGAGAATCAGGAATGCAAAAAGGCGCTCTGCTTAAAGCGCCTCATCTTGGAATATTAGCGGCATTAGGCATGCCTGAAATAAAAGTAACAAGAAAACCTGTGGCCGCTATTTTAGCCACAGGCGACGAACTAATTGACGTAGGAGAAAAGGCAGTACCGGGGAAACTGCGTACCTCCAACACCTACACGCTGTACAGCCAGGTTTTAAGCTACGGCGGGATTCCCGTAAATTTAGGGATTGCAAAGGACGAGCCGGATAATTTAATGAAAAAAATAAAATCCGGCATGGAATGCGATGTAATAATCACCTCAGGCGGTGTCTCAATGGGAGACTATGACCTTGTCAAAGATGTCTTTGTGAAAATGGGAGCAGACATAAAATTCTGGAAGATTGCAATGCGCCCCGGGAAACCAATCTTATTCGGGACAATAAAGGGAAAACCCTTTTTTGGACTGCCCGGAAATCCTGTCTCAAGTATGGTCGGCTTTGAAATGTTTGTAAGGCCTGCAATATTAAAAATGTCAGGGCAGCGGGATGAGGATAGAAAAGAGGCAGATGCAATATTAGAGGAAGATATAAAGAAGAAAAAAGGCTTGAGGTTTTTTTTGAGGGCGCAGACACGATGGGAAAACGGTGTTTATCTCACAAAAACAACAGGTCCTCAGGGCTCTGCAATATTAAAATCAATGATGCTTGCCAACAGCCTGATAATACTTCCCGAAGATGAGGAATATATAAAGAAGGGGACGAAGGTCAGTGTAAGATTCTTAAACTGACCATGACGCTGCTTTTATAATCAGAAATCTTTTTGTATCATCCTTTGCCCTGAACCTCTCATCTGCCCTGTGCCCGACAATCCAGATAATATCTTCCCCCGAAACCAGAACCGGTATAGCATCTCTGTCTTCTTTCGGGATTTTATTGTCTACAAAAAAATCCTGCAGTTTCTTCTTCATCCCAAATCCTGACGGATAAAAATAATCACCATCTTTTCTTGCCCTGACCATAAGCGGAGGGTGTATACTGTCTAAATCAAAAACAGCCGCACTCCTGCCGTCATATCCGGTATGAATCTCCGATGATTCATCGCCTTTGTTTTCAGATACCTGAGCAGTAAGAGTAATCCCAATGTCTTTTAACACCTGCTCTCCGGGGACCGTAAATGTGCAGGGCAATAATTTCAGTGCCGGCATTGAGGTAAGCAAAAGGGTTGAATACCTCTTAACAGCCCTTACTCCTTCAGGCAGATTCAGCCTATTGCCTGACCTGCCGCTTTTGATCAGCCTGATAATATCTTCAATATGAACAAAATCAATCCCCTTTAACCCTTTTACGGAATCAATTGCCCTCCGCAAAACCCGCCGCAATATTGCCCTGTCCATGGTCTCAAGCGGAAGGAGAAAAAGCTCAATCGCCTCCTTGTTTTTTCTGCTGACAAGCTTCATCAGTGTCTTTGTGACAATAAGCTCAAGATAGGCATCTTCTTCCCTCGCAATATCAGCAACCCTGCAGATGCCCTTAACCAACGAAGGGTTTTGTTTCTTAAGCTCAGGCACAACTGTAAGCCTTATCTTGTTTCTCAGGTAATCTTTTTTAAGGTTTGAGGAATCAATCATAAACGACAGTGATGAGTGATGAGTGATGAGTGATGAGTTAACAGAAAGAAAGTCTTCAATTTCTCTTCTCTCAATTTCAATGAGAGGTCTGATTATTTTCCCTCTGACAGGCGGAATACCTGAAAGTCCTCTCCGCCCCGAACCCCTTAATAGTCTCATTAAAACTGTCTCTGTCTGATCATCGGCATTATGCCCGAGTGCAATCCTGCTGGCATTTATTTCATCAGAGAGTCCCTCATACGCTTGATATCTCAGCTCCCTTGCAGCCTCTTGTATATTTAATTTCCTGTCTTTTGCGTATTCTTCAACATCTGCGGTCTTTATAAAAAAATCAACCGCAAGATTATCGCAGAGTGCCTTGCAAAACGACTCTTCATTTTTTGTCTCTTCGGGCCTTAAACCGTGATTAATATAAACCGCACTCAGGGAAAGATTGAAATCCCGCCGCAGTTTAGTTAAAATTAGCGTAAGCGATACAGAATCTGCGCCGCCAGAAAGACCAATTAGGACATGGTCTCCATGTGAAAGCATTGAGTATTTACTGATTGTATTTTTTACCTTTTTAAGAAGTTCCATAGTTAACTAATACAAACGCAAAAAGTTTATTTACAGTCTATAAAATCTCCCCAAACTGGTTTGCTAAAAAGGGGAACACACCCCTTAATCCCCTCTTAATAGAGGGGATTTATCCCCCTTTGAAAAAGGGGGATAGAGGGGGATTTTGTAAACTTATTTCTCACGTTTGTATTAATTATAACAGGCTTTTAACTTTTTAATAAAATTTGTTTTGCAATTTGCCTGCCCTATGTGTTAAAAAATCATAACAAAAATGCACGATTTTAAATATAAAAACTCTGAACTCTATGTAGAGGATGTCCCTGTCAGGAAAATTGCAGAAGCAGCCGGGACCCCGCTCTACATATACAGCTACAGGACGCTGCTGAGGCATTTCAGGGCGTATAAGGAGGCATTTAATGGTTACCCTCATATAACATGTTTTGCACTCAAAGCCAACTCTAACATCTCAATATTAAGGCTTTTCGCTAAAGAGGGCAGCGGTGCAGATGTTGTCTCCGGCGGAGAACTCTTTACTGCCTTGAAGGCAGGCATACCTGCCAAAAAAATAGTGTATGCAGGTGTCGGCAAGACAGAAAAGGAAATCATCTACGCCCTAAAATCACGCATACTGATGTTTAATGTGGAGTCTGCGGATGAATTGAGGA
>JACROO010000096.1 GCA_016214355.1 Nitrospirota bacterium
GCATGAAAATACACACCCCTTAATCCCCTCTTGAAAGAGGGGTAGGGGTGTGTATTAAAGGTATTTTCGGAGTGAAATGAGAGGAGAACGCCATGAAATACAAAATTCAGGACTCAGATATTGAACTCCTCAGAAAGGCAGGGGTTTCTGAGGACGACATAAAACACTGTATCAAGGTTGCTGAGAAGGCATTAGAGATAGCTGAAAGGACAGGTGCAAATCTTAATATGGAGCTTATTGGAAGGGGCGCTTTGTTTCACGATCTCGGCAAGGGAAAAACCCATGAAATTGAACATGGTAGGATTGGCGCCGAACTCGGTAAGCAACTTGGATTGCCGGAAAAAATTACTGATATTATGGAAAAGCATATCCGGGGCGGGCTTACGGAAGATGAGGCAAAAGAACTTGGACTGCCTGTAAAGGATTACTCCCTCAAAACACCTGAAGAGAAAATTGTGATTTATGCCGACAGGCTTGTGGACATAATAACAGATGGCATTGTCCCGATTAAGTCTGAGATTGAGGCAGAAGAACGTTTTGAGGAGATACTCAGGAGCTATCCGAAATATGGGAAAAACAAAAAAACGCTGAATAGGTATCTGGGATATCACAAGGAAATACAGGGATTAATGAAAAAATAATCAAATTTGCACAAATGTCATTGCGAGAAGCGGAGCGACGAAGCAATCTCATAAGACGAGATTCCTCGCTACGCTCGGAATGACAGTTTAAAGATGTTCATATGAGATTCAGTCCTTTTATATTGCTTTGCTGCACCGGGCTTTTTGCCATATTCAGCTCAACGATATCCAAAAGCCCTGTGCTTCCGCTTTTTGCATCCTACCTCGGGGCTGACCCTTCGGGTGTCGGAATAATCGCATCCATATCTGCATTCACAGGCATTGTCGCCAGCATACCTGCAGGTATGCTCTCTGACAGATTAGGCAGAAAAAAGATGCTGATGTTTTCTGTAATTGTATTCTCAACTGCCCCGTTCATGTATCTTTTTGTAAGCAGGCTGTGGCATCTTGCCCTTATCAGGTTTTATCATGGATTTGCAACTGCCATATTTATACCGGTTGCAATGGCACTGGTTGCAGACCTTTTTCATAAAGAAAGGGGAGAAAAAATCGGATTATTTTCAACATTAACGCTTGCAGGCAGGTTCATGGCGCCTCTCGTAGGAGGCAGTATTATCGGTGTAATGGGTTTTAATCAGGGGCTGGGCTTTAATGCCGTTTATCTCGTATGCGGTCTGACAGGGATAACGGCATTTATCTTAGCGTGGAAGCTGCCTGAGTTTAACCCCACATTAAAAGGGGGGACAGAGGGATTTTCCGGCGAAATAAAAAAGAAAAACTTATCATGGAAAGAGACATTCACGGCATTTAAAGAGGTAATATCAAGCCGGGGCATTCTCATTACAAGCATTGTTGAAGCAGCAATACTCTTTGCATACGGAACATTTGAGACATTCCTGCCTCTTTACGCAGTAAAAAACGGCATCAATGCCTATGAAACAGGAATATTTCTATCTGCACAGGTGCTTACATTGGCTTTGACAAAGCCGTTAATGGGCAGATTTTCTGACAGGCACGGCAGAAGACCACAGATACTTGCAGGTGTTATAACCGGAGCTTTCTGTATCGGGAGTTTTTCATTTTTTAAATCATTCATCCCTCTGCTTGTTTTAAGTATATTATTCGGATTAAGCCTCTCAATAGTAACGTCAGCCACATCTGCATTTATCGCTGATTTAAGCAGGAAGGAAACTCACGGTTCAGCAATGGGGATTTTAGGTTCAATAATGGACATAGGACATACGACAGGCCCGATATTTTCAGGAATCATTGCTGCATACTTTGGTTTTGAAAAGGCATTTATAGGGGTAGCATTAATTCTTGTGGCAGCTGCCCTGCTCTTCCGGACTGGACTGATTATAAAAGAGGAAAAACCCAGTTAACTCTTAACTTCCGCTTCTTCTTTTTTAGCCTGCCTGCCAACCCTCAGATACTCTATTCCGCCAAGCAAGCTTACAAAAGTCATCGCGACAAATACAAGAAGCGAAAGCGTTATTGCAGCCTCCTTCGCAACGCCTACGCTTCCGAACAGGATAACAAAACCCGCCTCTCTTACCCCAAGGCCGGCAAAAGAAATTGGAATTGATGTAGCCACGCTGATAATAGGAACAAACATTAAGTAATAAAAAATCTTCACATCAAGCCCTATGGAAAGTGAGAGCATATAAACAACTGCAATGAAGATAGACTGTATGGCAAATCCCAGAAGCAGTCCCTTGTAAATTACCGTTTTTTCTTTCTTATATTCCATAAGCGGCGCATAAAATGTGCTTAGGGCTTTTATCCTGCCCCAGTTGATTTTCCACAAGACAAGGCTTCCGAGAGAAAAGGCACCGGCAAATGCCGGTATAAGCCATACCATCTGTGTGCCTTTGATATGGGAAAAACCGATTAAGAATGCGATAAACCCGATGCCAACCATAGCCACCAGCCCCATATACCTGTCCATAAAAACAGACGCGAGAGAAGAGCCACCTGTCCCTTTCCCCGTATGCTTGTAAAGATAAAATACCTTCACGGCATCTCCGCTTATTAGTCCGGGGATTAGTGTGTTGAAAAAAGCGCCGATAAAATATAACGAGAGCAATTTAAAATATTTCATACCGTCAGGCAAAAAAAGCGACCAGCGTTTTGCTGCGATAAATATGATGGAAAGATAGACAAACAGGGTTAAAACAAGAAGATTCATCTTCGCCTGCTTAATGGTATTAAACACAGAATGCATGTCAACTCTTGACAGGAAAAAATAAAGGAGGGCGCTGCTGAAAAGCAGTTTCAAAATGAAGCTAAGAATTTTTTTCATTGTCTATCTTCTTTAAAACATATATGGGCTTCCTCTGTCCTTCATGATAAACCCTCACAAGCATCTCTCCTATGAGCCCCATGCCTATAAGCTGAATACCTACGATTATCATAAGAACGCCTAAAAGAAGCAGAGGTCTGCCGCCTATGTCTTGCCCTGAAAGTTTTATTATTGCAAGGTAGAGGCAGATTAAAAACCCTACAGCGCTGCAGAAAAGCCCCACAGGACCGAATGCCTGAAGCGGTTTTGTTGAAAAACTCTGAAGAAATTTGACTGTGATTAAATCCAGAATTACACGTATCGTCCTTGACATTCCATATTTTGAGCCTCCGCGGAGGCGCGGATGATGAGCTGTCTCTAACTCGGCAATCCTTACTCCGTACCAGCTTGCGACTGCGGGAATGAAGCGGTGCATTTCTCCGTATAAATTTATATTCTTTACAACATCTGCCTTATATGCCTTAAGACTGCACCCATAATCATGAAGCCTCACCCCCGTGACCCTGCTTATCAGATAATTGGCAATTATAGAGGGAA
>JACROO010000097.1 GCA_016214355.1 Nitrospirota bacterium
TCTCACCTCTTTTAATCTCTATGGAGACATCTGTTATAGCTTTAACCTCATCAGACATCCCGGGATTAAATATCTTTGTGACATTCTCTGTTTTGATTATGACATCCATAGCCTGATTATCTGTCACACTGAACCTTGTTTCAGGGTCTCAAAATATCTTAGATGCTGAAATAAATTCAGCATAACAAAGTGTGCTGTTTTGTCATTTTGGAAAAATTCTATAACCTTTAAAGTGCATTATGTATTACCCTCTCATTACCGTATCAGGATCTGTTATTGCAGCCTTCCATGAAGGTATAATTGTACTTGCAACGTAAGGAATAACTGTTAAAAATAACACTACAAAAACCTGATAGATATCAACATAAGGTATCAATCTAAAAGGAGGGAACAGCACAGACCAACCTTTAAGTACAGGTGCAAAGAGCGAGGCTCCGAGAAAAAATATATGAATATAAGCCATTATCATGCCTGTAAGAATTGAAGTAAATGATATAACAATCCCTTCCCAGAATTTTAGCTCTAAAACATCTCCTGTCTCCCATCCAATTGCCTTTAGAATGCCTATCTCCTGCCTCTCTTCAGCACTGAGTCCTGTTGCCTTATCCCATGCAAGGATACAGAATGCTAAAAGTGCTCCGAGGAACATTGTAAAGATTACCCCGCTACGCCAGTTGAAGAGGGTTTCATAGGTGCGTATAATTTCACCCTTCATAATAGGTCTTGTATCGGGTAAGATTTCCCTTATCTTACTTGCAACAAATGGAATCTCGAGTTCATTATAGACCTCCACAGCAATGTCTGTAGCCCTGTCTGATGGCATTCCAAAGAGTTCTAAAATGTCATCCTTATTAATAACTATAAGGTCATTTGTGAGTATGGCTGATTCAGAAGCAAATACTCCAACAACATGAAAGGTTAAGACCTTCCCTTTACTGTCAATAAGAAATATCTCACCGTCTATCCCTGTGAATCTTACATCTGATACACCTTTCCCAATGGCACATTCCTTTCTGTTAGATGGCATCCTGCCATTTAGTAATTTCAGTCCCTGAATATCTTTATCAAACCCGATTAAGGTGTAGTTACCATCTGTTATCGCATCATAATAATATCCCCAG
Source organism: Nitrospirota bacterium (assembly GCA_016214355.1). GTDB lineage: Bacteria > Nitrospirota > Thermodesulfovibrionia > UBA6902 > DSMQ01 > JACROO01. The sequence continues at coordinate 1,122 of JACROO010000097.1, forward strand.
TATCTCGGGATAATCCTGCCAACACCATAAATCTCCTGAATCCTTTTCATATAATCCGTAGGGATAAGGTCATGCCTTCCACCTGATACCTTCTGGACTATTAATTCAGGGGCTTCCTTAAGGACAGTTAATACCTCTTTCTTTAATGAATGTGTAAGAAACAGGATAGAATATAACGCAGCGACGATAAAACTAAAAACCGTTATGATGGCAAGGTTTTTGTATTTTCTCCTTAAAAGAGAGGAGAGTGTATATTCTAATATCTTTTTATGCTTTTCCATGTTTTTATATTTTCTGGTGGAGCAATAATTGAGCCAGCAGGAAAATGCTCTACAGATGATGGAAAATCCTGAAAAGGTGTAAACAGGTCTGCCTGAGAAGGATGTCTTGTGTATCGTGCCTCTGTCCAGATTGACAGGTCAGTGAGCATAAGCTCCCTGACGAGGATTTTTTTAGCTGTTATCTCAATACTTCTCCTCTCAATTGACATCTGAGAAAAGACATATAAAGCTAATATGAGAAGTGTTTCTGACAAGATTAACCCGATAAATATCTTGTATTTCATCTTATTGAACATCCTCAGGACTTATTTGGTCAAAGGTAAGTATTTTTCCCCCTTTGTGCTCTTTTGCAAACGTCTCAGCTTCCTTTTTGCCCTTGATAGGTATTAATTCATCTCCCATTGGACCATAACTATCACCGCCAATTACAAAATATACATCTTTAGCCTTCACTCTTTTAGTTGTATAGTACTCTGTTGCATATATTTCTGCGATGTCCTCTTTTGTCTTGCTTTTATTATATTTTGAGATATTAAAATAATATTTAAACATATCCTTTGGACCGTCAAAAACAGCATATGTACCGTCTTTGAAAACTATTTCAGCAATCCATTGAGGATATTTATAAACAAACATACCACAGACAGGGCATTTATCTCCTTTTGCAGGCTCAATAAATTTAAATCCCTCAGCATAAGTTATTCCCGATAACCAACCAATAAGAAAAAAAATAAGAATCAATATTTTTAATCTTTCATGTTTCATTGATATACTTTTTATTGGATTTAACAGACCAAAGGCAGCTATAGGAATGGCAAAATACTTCATCTAAAGTTTAGCCCTTCTCAGCCTCAGCGCATTTCCTACCACAGAGACCGAACTGAAACTCATCGCAGCTGCCGCAATGATAGGACTTAAAAGAATTCCGAAGAAAGGATAAAGCACTCCTGCTGCAATCGGCACTCCAAGTGCATTATATATGGCGTCATTTATGCCGTCGCCCGCCATAGCGACAAACCGTCTTTCATTTTGCAATCTTTTGATAACTTCTGATTTCTGGTCAGGCAGCACTTCTGCAATTACATTGTCAAGATAGAGTTTCTTTGCTACAGCCTCTGCTGTAGTGCGGTTGTCTCCTGTAAGCATTATGATCCTGATGCCTTCTTTATGGAGGGAAGCAATCGCCTCCGGCGTTGTTTCCTTTATAGGGTCAGCCACACCTAACAATCCAATTGCCCTTCCATCTACTGAAACGAACATTACTGTCTGCCCTTCTCTCCGCATTGACTCAGCATTCTGGGACAGTTCAGCCGTGTCAATCCCAAGGTCATCAAGGAGTTTGCGGTTGCCGAGCGCTACCTTATGTCCTTCAATCATGCCTGCAACCCCTTTCCCTGTTACAGATTCAAATTCCCCAACATCTGTAAGGCTTATACCCTTTTTCTCAGCACCCTTAACAATTGCTGCTGCAAGCGGATGTTCACTGCCCCGTTCAAGACTTGCAGCAAAACGGAGTATTGTTTTTTCATCAGTCCCGCTGGCCGGAATTATTCCTACAAGTTCGGGTTTGCCGACAGTAAGTGTTCCTGTCTTGTCCACTACAATGGTGTCTAAAAACTGCAACTGCATTTATGATTGCGTGTGCCATTCTGGGTTCAGGTCCTATCCATGCCCATACAACAAAGGTAAGGATTGCAATAACAACAACAATCTGGACAAAATATGCCGCAACAATGTCTGCAAGCTTCTGTATGGGTGCACGGCTTCTCTGTGCCTCTGCAACCATATGAACAATCTGTGACAGCAGGGTATCCGCTCCAACCTTCTCAGCCTTCATTATAAGCATACCGGTTCCATTAACAGTTGCACCGATAACACGGTCTCCCCTTTGTTTCTGTACAGGAATTGGCTCTCCTGTGACCATTGATTCGTCAACTGAGCTTGTTCCTTCGATTACAACCCCATCAACAGGTATCTTTTCACCGGGACGTACCCTGAGAATATCTTCTATTTTTACATGCTCAAGGGGGATATCTTCTTCTGTCCCATTTTTTATACGACGGGCAGTCTTCGGTGCAAGTCCAAGTAATGCCTTAATCGCCGCACCGGTTTTGCTTCGCGCCTTTAGTTCAAGCACCTGACCGAGCAGCACAAGGGTCACAATAACTGCCGCAGCCTCAAAATAAACCCCTACTTCTCCTCCCTCTTTTCTGAACGAAGCAGGAAATATGCCGGGCAGGAGCACCGCAACAACACTGTATGTATAAGCTACTCCTACGCCGAGACCTATTAATGTAAACATATTGAGGTTGCGGCTTATAACAGACTGCCACCCGCGCACAAAGAATGGCCGTCCTGCCCAGAGAACAACAGGGGTAGCAAGAACAATTTCTATCCATTTTAAAATTCCGGGCGATACAAGATGTTCAATGGAGAGGAAAGGAATGTATTCCCTCATTGTTATTAAAACCAGCGGCATGGTAAGAATGCCTCCAATCTTAAATCGCCTCGTCATGTCAATGAGTTCAGGATTTTCTTCTTCCTCTAAAGAAACGGTTCGTGGCTCAAGAGCCATTCCACAAAGAGGACAACTGCCGGGGGCATCCCGTATTACTTCAGGATGCATGGGGCAGGTGTAAGTTGCCCCTGTTTTGGGAGGCTCGGCAGTTTTCACCGCGAGAAAGGCATCCGGGTCTCTGTCAAATTTATCCTTGCAACTCTCTGCACAGAAATAATAGGTCACACCTTTATAGACAGATGTCCTTACGGCATCCTTTTCTTCAATAGTCATTCCACAGACCGGGTCTTTAACCATGGTATTCAATAAATTTTATAACATAAAAAATTTATATTATCTATTATCATGTGTCCAATGGACTCCGCACACCCATAATATTCTTTGTAGCCACATGTGTGTAAATCATAGTTGTTTGCAGATTGGTATGACCAAGAAGTTGCTGAATCATCCTGATGACGTAACTGTTCTACAAAAGGTGCATTGCGAAACTGTTTAAAAATCCAGAGGACTCTTCATCTCTTTGAGGGTCCTGCTCGGCACACAGTGGGTGTAAATCATAGTAGTTCTGACGTCACTGTGACCGAGCAATGTCTGAATCGTCCGTATATCATAATTGGCTTGCAATAAATGTGTTGCAAAGCTGTGGCGAAAGGTATGTGAAGTAATCCGCTTCGTGAGCTTCGCCCGCCTGACAGCCTCGTAAAGAGCTTCCTGGACATGCTTTTCATGCAAATGATACCGCCGCCGCTCCTTCGTTTCCGCCACAAAGGTCAATGATTGCTGTGGAAAGAACCATTGCCAGACAAAATCCTTCGCGGCTCTCGGATATTTCCTTTCAAGTTGATCCTCAAGAAACACGCCCGCGCAGCCCGCCGCAATATCCTCAACGTGAAGTTTTTTTTATCAAAGCAAGGATTGGGGTCAGGTCTTGTTTCTTGCATTTTAGAAATTAATATAAAGGGTATCGGGATAAAAAAGAAATCCCTAAAAGCCAGAGATATGCAGACAGGCCAAAGCTTGACATGTTATTTGATGAAAGTATAATAAAAGACAAAACAAAACGGAATAAGATAGCAAAAGAAGCAATAGAGAAATATGGTTATACGCAGAAAGACGTTGCGAATTGCGTTGGGATTCATTATTCTGTAGTAAGTAGAGTGCTAAAAAGCAGCTAATGCAAGAAACAAGACATGACCCCAAAATCACAAAATCAAATCATAATCATTAGCCTGGAGACGAATGCCCCTTCGGGGCATCGCTCAGCGCCGCATTATCCACACCATTTTACTCATCCACTATGGAACACCACACTTAATTCTTGACATATCAAGTTTTTCAACTTCTGTTCTGGACATTAGTCTAATCGCAAAAAATTACCTCTTGACAATGTAGTGATACCACATATAGTATTATAATATGCCCGATAAAAAAGCGCGGATAGTTCTTGATACGAATGTGCTTTACTCAGGACTTTATTCATCAAAGGGCGCTTCTTTTAGGGTATTACAGGCGATAGAAAACGGAAAGCTTAAAATAATTATTTCTACAACTTTGCTGTTTGAATACGAGGACATCCTCAAAAGGAATCAGATGGTGTTAGGTTTATCAAACCACGATATAGAGAAGATATAAAATTATTTTTGTCTGGTAAGCGAACATCAAAAGATATATTTCCTGTGGCGTCCTCGTCTGTCTGACCCTAAAGATGATCATATATTAGAATTAGCCATTGCTTCAGGGACTAAGCTTATTGTGACCCACAATACGAAAGATTTCAGAGGGGCAGAAGAATTTGGCGTAAAATCAATAACACCCAAAGAATTAATGGAGGAAATATTATGAGCGCTTTGAGTTTGAGATTGCCGGAATCAATTCATCGTCATATCAGGGAAATTGCAAAAAAAGAAAAGGTGTCTATCAACCAATTTATTTCATCGGCAGTAGCAGAGAAAATTTCTGCTTTGTTAACGGAAGACTATTTAAAAGAAAAAGAAAAAAGAGCAAAGAAAGAAG
>JACROO010000098.1 GCA_016214355.1 Nitrospirota bacterium
CGATCATCATCACTGCCTTATATTGGCGATTCCGGGCAGACTGCCAGTCCGTCCCCATCGGCGGGAAAACGTTTTAATGAATGGCGCTGTCTTGCAAAATCCGCATCTCCGTCATGGGATAAGATCATTGACACGCTGGCGGCGGAGATTAAGACGCGGCACTATTCCCGGAAAACGCTCAAACCATAAGCGGCCTGGAGCCGCAAGTTTCAGGGCTTCCTGCATAACAAGCCCCCTGACGAATTATCATCGGATGCTATAACGGCATATCTCACATATCTGCCGGTGAATTGCAAGGTTTCTGCCTCAACGCAGAATCAGGCGTTTAACGCTTTGCTGTTTCTATTCCGGCACATTCTGGAGAAAGATTTCGGCGAACACAAGGACATTCCACGTGCGAAGAAATCAAAGTATATTCCGGTGGGTCCTTTCCCGAAAGGAAATAGACGCTGTCTTGAAACATCTGAGGCATCCTTACGGCCTTGTGGTCAAACTGTTGTATGGCTGCGGGCTTCGTCTTTTTGAATGCGTGAAATTGCGGGTGAAGAATTTTAATTTTGACGCAGGAATCCTTACGTTACATGGAAAGGGCAGTAAAGACCGGACAGTGCCGATTCCACAGAAGATCATGCCTGAGTTAACGGCACAGTTTGAGGCAATAAAAAAACTTCACGATGCGGACCTTGCAGCGGGCTGCGCAGGCGTGTTTCTTGAGGACCAACTTGAAAAGAAATATCCGAAAGCCGCGAAGGATTTTATCTGGCAATGGTTCTTTCCACAGCAATCGTTGACTTTCGTGGAGGAAATAAAGGAACGGCGGCGGTATCATCTGCATGACAGGCATGTCCAGGAAGCTCTTTATGAGGCTGTCCGGCGGGCAAAACTCACCAAACGCGTTACGTCACACACCTTTCGCCACAGTTTTGTTACGCATCTCTTGCAGGCTAATTACGATATACGGACGATTCAGACATTGCTCGGTCACAGCGACGTAAGGACCACTATGATTTACACCCACTGTGTGCCGAGCAGGACCCTCAAAGAGATGAAGAGTCCTCTGGATTTCTGATCTAATGATATATACTCATGTAATCAGAGATATGTCAAATGCTCCCAAAAGCCCGCTTGACAGTCTTTATGTAAATGCGGGGGAAACGGCAAAAACTGTAAATGAGCAAATATGATGTAGTAATTATCGGCGGGGGACCTGCGGGCTCAATTGCAGCAAGGACGCTCGCTGCTCACGGAGTAAAAGCCCTTCTTGTTGAAAAGGATTTTAAACGAATCAAGCCCTGCGGCGGGGCAGTCCCGTCAGCTGCATTTGAGGAGTTTAATATCCCGGAAGAGCAGATAACAAGAAAGATAAAAACCCTGTCCGTAATCTCTCCTGCCGGATTCAGGATTGATACATATATAAAAAAGGGCTATATTGCATTGGTTGAAAGGGGGGCGCTGGACAGCTTTCTCAGGAGACAGGCAGTAGAGTCAGGTGCAGATTTGATAGAGGCAGAACTATTAAATCTAAGGGTTCAAGGGTTCAAGGGTTCTCGCCTCGGCGAGTTGCCTGGGGCGACAAGGGTTCAAAGGGTTCTTACAACTATAATGGAAAATGGGAGAGAAAGGACAATTATCTCTGATTTTTTGATTGCGGCCGACGGTGTGAATTCAAGAATTGCAAAGTGCATCGGGCTTAAATCCCTGCCGTGTGTTTATACAATACAGGAAGATATTAAGCTTAGTGCAGAGGGGAAATTCTCTTCTATTAATTCATGTGAATTCTGGCTTGGTTCGTCCCATGCACCGCATTTTTATTCATGGATTTTTCCCAAAAAAGACTATATTGACATAGGGACAAGTTCTACGGATGGGAAAGCCCTTGAGGGTTTTATGAAAAATTTTAAGATACGCTGCGGTATTAATACAGAGGGCAGACAAAGGATTTACAGACTGCCATTAAAGCAGCGCAAGCCTTTAATCTATGGTAATATCATGTTTGTGGGAGATGCAGCAGGACTTGTTATGCCGGTAAGCTGTGAGGGGATATATTATGCTATGAAAAGCGGCAGAATGGCGGCTGAAGCCATTATTGCCGGCAAGCCCAAGTCGTATGAGAAGGAATGGAACAGGTCTTTTCGCGGGCAGTTTAATTTCATGGCAAGGCTTGGGAGATATTTTTTAAAAAATGATAAGTTAATGGAAAAACTGGTTCAGCTTCATAAGAGGGAAAAGGTGCAGGATGCTTCTTTAAAACTCTGGTTTGAAAAAGATTTAAGATTATCAAGCTTCTTAAGTTATATCAGTTTTTTTAAAAATTTCCTGAAGTGAGATTAAATCGTTATATATTTGCATCAGTTTTATCCCATCTTTTGCTCTTCGGCATATTAGGGGCGGTCTATCCTAGTGCCCGCGGCAGTGCAGGCTTGCCTGTTTTTTATGTGGATATTGTGGGTCCTGTTGAAGTTCCGGTATCACCGCCCAAAAAAATTGACACATCACGCATGATAGAAGAAAAACGACTGCCAAACGGTTATAAACAACCATCGCCGTCTGATACAGATTTATCGCCCAAAACACTATATGGAGAAGGGACCGACATGCAGGAGGACGGTGATTTAAAAAATTCAAGCAGCGATACGTCCTCAGACAAGAAAGGTTCTTCGCAGTCAGGGACAGACGGGGGTCCGTTAAAACCTAAATCCTTTTTATTTGATAAAGAGACCATAGAAAAATTTTCAAAAAAAGACTTCCATAAAGAGAGAGAGTTAACTTTTGATACATCTGAACTTAAGCACAGGGGATATATGAGAATGCTGAGAGAAAAAATAGAGAATATATGGAAGTATCCTTTAGAGGCAGCAAGGTTTGGTATTTCAGGCGACCTTTATATAAAATTTTTTATAAAGAAAGACGGGAGACTTGCTGATGTAGAGATGATGAGGACATCAGGACACAAAGACCTTGATGAGGCTGCAATAAAGGCTGTTAAAGATGCCCAGCCTTACTGGCCACTTCCTGAGGACTGGGATGAGGATGTACTTGAGATTACCGGGCACTTTTTTTATTTTCTTGGCGGCTATTATATAATGTAATAAAATAAATAAATTTTAATTTTTGAAACTTTAATAAGTGATTTGTTATTATTTTAAAAAAGCCTGAAATGCTCCTGCATAAATTAAATTTAAATAAAGAACATACCGGGATAGTCATTGTTGATGTCCAGGCGAAACTTATCTCAGTAATGAGTCGCAGTGAATTTGTTATTAGTAATATCATTAAACTGCTTCACCTTGCAAGATTATTTAATTTGCCGGTTATCTTAACTGAACAATTCCCCAAAATGCTCGGTACTACCATCCCTGAAGTAAAAAAAGTCCTCTCATTATATGACCCGCTGCAGAAGATGGCATTTGACTGCTGCGATGTTGAGCCTTTCAATGACCGCCTTCAATCAGCAGGTTTAGAGAACATAATACTGGCAGGTGTTGAAACCCATATCTGCATCCTTCAGACATGTTCCAGCCTTTTAGAGAGGGGATATAATGTGCACGTGCCTCAGGATGCTGTTGACTCAAGGACAGAGGAAAACTGGCATGTCGGCATTGAACTTATGAAAAAAGCAGGTGCGGTAATTACGTCAGCAGAGACCGTCATTTTCCAGATGTTGAGGACAGCCGGCACAGAGGAATTTAAAGAGATGTTAAAAATAATAAAGTAACAGGAGGTCTAAGTGAATTACGAACCAATCAAAAAGCCTGATATCGGTACACTGTCAGTAAAGCCAAATCTTTCAGACTATAAGAAATTACGGCAGGACTTCAGGTGGGAAGACATACGCAGGGAGCTTGACGGTCTTAAAGGCGGGGGACTTAATATTGCACATGAGGTCATTGACAGGCACATTAAGACCGCACTGAAAGATAAGACTGCACTTTTATGGGAAGGAAAGGAAGGCGAGAGCGAAAAATATACGTTTAATGATTTATATAAACTGACAAACCGTTTTGCCAACGTGCTTGGAGGACTTGGAGTCAAGAAAGGCGAGAGGGTATTTACTTATATGGACAGGACCCCTGAATTATATGTATGCCTTATAGGTGCGCTTAAGGCAGGTGCGGTTGTAGGTCCGCTCTTTTCTGCCTTTGGACCCGACGCTGTGAAGGACCGTCTTAAAGACAGTAAGGCAAAGGTGCTGGTGACAATACCACGGCTCGTAAAGACAGTGCATGAAATCCTTGGGGATTTGCCGGACCTTGAAAAAATCATTATTGTAAACAGGAGAAAAAGACCTTATGAGCTTAAAGCCCTTGAAATAAAATACGAGGAACTTATGGATGTTGCATTAGATGCCTTTGAGACGGTAAAAACAACCAATGAAGATTTTGCGATCATGCATTACACGTCAGGCACTACGGGAAAGCCTAAAGGTGCCGCCCATGTTCATCAGGCAGTTATGGGACATTATGCTACTGCAAGGTACGTGCTTGACCTTCATCCTGATGATATATACTGGTGCACTGCTGACCCCGGATGGGTCACCGGAACCTCTTACGGCATTTTCGGCCCCTGGTCAAACGGTATATCACAGGTGGTTTACGAGGGCGGTTTCAGTGCGAACCACTGGTACAGCGTAATTGAAAAGTATAAAGTGACTGTTTGGTATACAGCACCCACTGCTATCAGGATGCTGATGAAGGCAGGGGAAAGTGTTGTGCAGAAATATAATCTCAAAAGCCTGAGGTATATATGCAGTGTCGGAGAGCCGTTAAATCCTGAAGCGGTTTTATGGAGCCTGCGGGTTTTGGGACTGTCTTTTCATGACAATTGGTGGCAGACAGAGACAGGATGCATCCAGATTGCAAACTATCCTGTACAGGACATAAAGCCCGGTTCAATGGGCAGGCCGTTTTTAGGTGTGACAGCCGCAATTCTTGATGAGAACTGCGAGAAGGAAATGCCGCCAGGCAAGGAGGGGAACCTTGCCCTAAAATCAGGCTGGCCGTCAATGTTCAGGACATACTGGAACAAGGAAGAGCTGTATAAATCACGCTTTAAGGGACAGTGGTATATAACAGGCGACAGGGCAAGGATGGATGAAGACGGGTATTTCTGGTTTGTGGGAAGGGCGGATGATGTTATTAACACGGCAGGGCATCTTGTAGGTCCGTTTGAGGTTGAAAGCGCCCTTATTGAGCACCCTGCAGTTGCAGAAGCCGGGGCTATAGGAATTCCTGACCCGATAGCAATGGAGGTCATAAAGGCATTTGTTTCATTAAAGGATGGATATACGCCTTCTGAGGAACTGAAGAGGGATATAAAAAATTTCGCCAGAAAAAAACTGGCTGCACTGGCATGTCCGAGGGAGATAGAGTTTCTTCCGGGACTGCCCAAGACAAGAAGCGGCAAGATTATGAGGAGGCTGCTGAAGGCAAGGGAGTTAGGGCTTCCAGAGGGTGATACCTCAACGCTGGAGGATTAAATGTTAAAACCCGATAATTTTTTTGAGCTAAGCGAATTCCAGCATAAAGTGCTTTTTGACGACACAGCATTTGTATGGGAGGCTCTGACGTAATTGAAATCATATATTAAAAGTGTGATTACTCCCAATATTGCATTTTTAA
>JACROO010000063.1 GCA_016214355.1 Nitrospirota bacterium
AATAATTATACTTTTAACCTTTATGGTTCCTAAGTTTACTTCAATATTTACCGAATTGGGCTCATCAATGCCCCTTGCTACCCGTTTACTCCTTTGGTTCAGCAATATAATCAGGGCATACTGGTGGGGCGTTCTCTTATCTATGATAGCAGGCTGGTCTATCTTCAGAAACTATATAAAATCTGATAACGGCAGATACAATTGGGATTCCTTCAAGCTCAGGATGATGGGCGATGTAATAAGAAAGCTTGAGACTGCAAGATTCTGCAGGACATTGGGCACACTACTCCGCAGCGGAGTGCCGATGCTTCAGGCACTAAACAATGCAAAGGATGTTATAAACAATCAGGTTATAGCCTCTGCCATTGATTCCCTCTATAAGGGCGTTAAAGAGGGAAAGGGTATAACGATTCTTTTATCCGAGGCAAATGTTTTTCCACCTCTTGCTGTCTCAATGGTTAAGGTTGGAGAGGAAACAGGACAACTGGATGATATGTTGATAAAGGTCGCAGTTACATACGAAAAAAGCTTGAAGGTGGCTCTGAGGAGATTTCTGAGCCTTCTTGAACCTGCTATGATTCTTATAATGGGGTTGATTATTGGTTTTATAGTGTTCTCAATGCTTATGGCAATATTCAGCATATCAGAACTACCATTTTAGCGTGTAGCGTTCAGGGTGTAAGGGTTGAAAACAAATATCCGTTAAAAGATTTGCTCAGAAAATCATGATGGAAGACTTTCAAATTCAAAATTATTTCAGGGTGCAGTACGTAAGGGAAAATACCCGCTGCACGCTACACGCTACACGCTACACGCTACCCGCTACCCGCTACCCGCTTAGGGCTGGCTTCACCCTCCTTGAACTGATAATCGTTTTGTTTCTTCTCTCTCTCATACTCGGCATTTCCTCTGTGTTTTTCGCAAATATATTGCCCTCAAGCAGATTTGATGCAACAGTTAGGGAGGTATCAGCCACCATTAGATATGCACGGGCTCTTGCAAAGATTAGTGGCGAAAGAAAAACCATTACAATAGACCTTGATTCAAGAAAATACGGGATAGAAGGTTATGGTGAAAGAGGTATTTCCTCTGGTATAGGTATCAAGGTAAAAGATCCCTTGTCAGGAGAAATCAGTACAGGAAAGTACCAGTTAGTCTTCAATGCAGCAGGAGATATTGAAGGGGGAACAATAGTTTTACAGGGTAAAAAAGAGACAGTTGATATAGAGATAGACCCTGTAGTCGGGGCGGTGGTGGTAAGATGAATGCAAAATTTAAAATGCAAAATGCAAGATTATTTAGCGTGCAGCGTTTAGCGTTTAGCGTGTATTTTTATTTCTTGCACGCTACACGCTACCCGTTACACGCTACCCGTTACACGCTACACCCTACACGCTATACGCTTAATAGGGCGGGTTTTACCCTCCTTGAAGTGCTTGTTGCCCTTGCGATATCTGGCATTGCATTGATAGTCGTGTTACAACTCCTTTCAAGTAATCTGAAGGTTATATCTGTATCAGAAGACTATGTGTCCGCTGTCATAAAGGTAGAGGCTAAAATGAAAGAGATACTTGATAATTCTAATCTCTCTGAAGGGGCATGGAATGAAGTAACACCTGATGGATACAGGATAGACGTTTCTATAAAAGACTCTGAGAAAGATAGAACACAAAATCTAAAGGTAAGGCTTTTAGGGGTTGATTTAACAATACACTGGACGAAGGAGGCAAAAGAGAGGTCATTCACATTGAGAACAATGAAGGTTGTGAATAAGAAAATCTAAAGAGATGGAATGCAATAAGCATCACAAAATGTCATTGCGAGGCACGAAGTGCCAAAGCAATCTCAAAAAACAAGATTCCTCGCTTATGCTCGGAATGACATCTTTTGGGCGTAGGGCGGGGTTTACTCTCCTTGAATTAATAATCGCCGTCACTATAATAGGGATTATTGTTTTAATGGTAATGGGTGCTATGAGACTCGGATTTCGTTCTGTAAGCTCAGGGGAAAAGAAGATGGAATCTCTTGAGAGAATGCGGGCATCTTTAACAATCATAGATTCACAGATTCAATCTGGAATACCCGTTACATATATGGAAAATGGCAATTTGAAATATTACTTCAAAGGACAGAGAGGACTTCTACAGTTGTCTACAAACTATTCCCTCTGGGATAGACAGAGGGGCTATGTGGTAGTTACATATAGGGTTGTATCCGACATCTTCGGGAAGAAGTCATTGTATGCATCTGAAAATATTATTGGCATTAAAGACAAAAGAGAGGTAAAACTCCTTGATGGTTTTGATGAGATATATTTTGAATATTTTCATAAGGACCCAATAGATGGGAGGGAGGCGTGGATAGAGGAATGGAGAGATAATTTATATATTCCTGAAAAGGTAAGACTGCATATTATTGATGGTACAAAAAGACTCTCCATTAATATTCCGGTAAGGGCAAGGGGTCTTGGATATTAAAATGTGGTAAAATTAATTAATAGGCTAATGAAACAATTAGTGAAAACAATAATAATACTGCTCTCCATAATATTTCTTGCAAGCGAAATGGTATTTGCACAAGAGGGAAGTGGACTAATGTCTACTACCGAAACTGTAACAGAGACCATTGATATTTACTATACCGGTGGGCGGGGATGGCACATAATACATAAGGAAGCGCCAAAGAGATTGCTAAAAGAAGCATCCCTCCGAACGACAGATGCCTGCCCTAAGTGCCACGCCAAAAATGAAGATAGGATATTTGACCCTCATAAGCAGATGAATGAAAAAGGAAAGATTATTGGAGAAAAGTGTCTATATTGCCATGTAGAAAAACCTATTGATATTCAGCCCACAGGACGGGGATGGCATATAGTACATAAAGAAGCGCCAAAGAGATTGCTAAAAGAAGCACCCCCTCGGAAAACAAGTCTCTGTTCCAAGTGCCATGCTAAAGATAAAAAACCAGCTAAAGAGATTAAAATCATCATTGAAAATTTTACGATACTGTGCCAGGGATGTCATGGCAGAAGATATAACTCTGCACATCCTATAAATGCTGATCACATCGTCAAACCGTCTGCCAAGACTTTAGCAATGATGAAAGAATCAGAAAAGCAGTTCGGCATAATATTTCCACTTAATTACGAAGAGGATGTTACGTGTATTACCTGTCATAACCCACATGAAAAAGGTGTAATTCCTGTTGGGATGATAGGTGCAGAGGGTGCAGGTGAAAAATACGGGTATCGTCTGACACTGACAGGGCAAGCATGTAGGGCATGCCACCCCGATAAATAGAGCACTATCTGAATAGTGCTCTATAAATTCTATAAATAGTTACCCTTTCTTTTTTTCTTTAAGTAGCGTTTCCCTGCTAAGACTGCCCCACCTGCTACAAAGAGAATAGAACTCACTGGCTCAGGGGTGGCAACAAATCCTTTCCCTATCATATTCTCGTCCATTCCACCTCCTACGATGAAACCGCTGTCATTAATTTTATAGGCACGCGCTTCAAGCCAGTCAGGAGGAAAAATTTCAGTGTAAGTTCCGTTACTATAAAGAAACCCCTTAGGGTTATCATAGATGTCCCTGCCCCATCCTACTACATCTCCACTATTGTTGATGCCATAAGCCATCTCCCCATACAACCAATCCGGATCTAATATGGTGTATACGTCGGCACCTGAGTTGTAAATAAAACCACCCCCAGAACCTCCTCCTACCGCAAAACCATTATCGTTAATGTCATAAACCATTGCCATATCCCAGCCGAAAGGTTTTATATCTGTATAACTTCCACCACTATAGAGAAAACCTTTGATAGTAGTAGCGTCTGAACCAAATCCTGCCACAACACCACTGTTATTGATGCCCCTTGCATCTGCCCACGACCACCCTGAGGGTAGCAATTTAGTGTAGCTCCCCGCGTTGTAAATAAAACCGTTATCAACATAAGATGCATCAGAACCTGCTCCAACCACAACACCACTATTGTTAATGTCATAAACCCCTGACACTCCCAGCCACGTGGTAGGCGTAGTAGGCAACAAATAATTATAACTTCCGCCATCATATATAAAACCGGACCATGCTGAAGAAGGCAGTAACTCAATGTAGTTTGTACCGGTATAAATAAATCCCTTGGCATTATAATCAGCATCATAACCCGCTCCTACTATCATACCCGAATTATTAATGCCCTGGGCTTCTCCGCCGAGCCAGTCAGGGGGCAGTATCGGTTCATAGACATATTGCGCCTCCGACAGATTAGGGATAGCGAAAATACTCAGGACAAGGACAATAAAGACTATCTGTGTAAGGACATTAGAATTAAACTTTTTAATCATTTCAAACCTCCTGTGAAAGAATGAGACTATAATGATAATTATCTTTACACACTAACAAAGCAAAAAACATGCCACAACTCATAAAATAAAATATAAAAAATATCGCTATGACAGTTCCATCACCAGTCTGCAAACCTCGGCCATTACCCTTGAAAAGTATAAAAAAGCTTTCCTAAAAGGTAGTTACAACAAACATCGACCTAAAAGAAAGGAAAAACTTATGGCTGTGAAGCTAAAAAATCCCTGCCTCCTCGGCAGGGATTTTTTTAATAAAAACTAACCTTAATAAACGTAAAATATTACACTTATGTTGTGTTACATGTATATAATATGTTACAGCCTACATTATTTTAACCTACTCCGTTAGAAAGAAAAGTAAAAATATTATAGTTCGGGTGGGGTTTATCCTATTTGACAGTTAACATCTAACGGGATTAAAAGCCCTACCCGAACTTTCTGAACCGAACCAGCGTAAGGGATGAATTTACTCGGACAGCGACATGGCACAGAAAAGCGAGACAAAGGTTGTGACGTGCCACAGTTCAAGATAATAAAGTTGAATCGGCAAAATAACCAAATAGAGATGGTGATTTCCCCAGATGACATTTTTCTTTTTTTCTGGTATATTCTTTTTATTTACTTAATTCTGGGAAATAAACATGTTCCATAGCACTGCAAAGAACAAAGAAAACCCTTATACCGACTCGTCGGCACAAAGGAGAATGAAAATAGCCCACGTTCTTTTTATTTTTTACTTCCTACTTCTCACTTCTCACTTCTCACTTGTTTATGCACAGGAGCCTGAGAGACAAAACTCCATTGCTCTGAAGTCGGAGATTCGTTCCGAACCTGCAAACTTAAAAAAAGGCGAGTTCAGTTTCAATTTTGATGATGAAGATGTATTTTCAGTAATCCAGACAATATTCGGTGATATACTGAAGGTCAATTACACAATTGACCCACAGGTAAAGGGCAGGGTGAATTTAAGGACTGTAACTCCTGTGGCAAAAGAGGATATACTCCCCTTGATGGAAATTATACTGAGGCTCAATGGCATTAGCATAGTAGAGGAAAATAACCTTTATAGGATAGTTCCTATAAGTGGAATATCAAAAGAGCCTACGGCTGTTGGGATAGGTAGAGGGGCAGAAAAAGTTCAGATAACTGGAAAAGCATTGATTCAGGTAGTACCTATTAATTATATAAAATCCTCTGAAATGATAAAAATACTTACTCCTTTTATTTCAACCAATGCTCAGATTGTTGATGTCCCGAAAAGCAACCATATAATTATTATTGATACAGATGCCAATATCAAGCGTCTTCTTCAGCTTGTTGAAATCTTTGACAGTGAACAAATTAAACAGATAAAACCGCAGGTCTTTGTATATCCTGTTCAGAATAGTAAGGCAAAAGATGTTGCTTCACTGCTTCAGCAGATACTCTTAGGCATAAAGCCATCATCTGAGACGCAATCCTCCCTGCCTGGGCAGACAGGTAACACTCAGCCGCAGGCGTCAATCATACAAACAGGTGGAGAGGCGCTTGTGTCAAATGTTACAAGGATATTCCCTGACGAAATCACAAATACAATAATAATACTCGCAACCCCGGAGGATTATGCCCTGATAAGCGAGATAATTAAAAGGATTGATATGGTGCCGAGACAGGTTTTGATAGACGGCTTAATTGTTCGTGTTGACCTGTCAGATAGTTTGAAATTTGGGCTTGCCTGGTCCTTAAAAACAGATTTAAACTTTAGTTTAAAACCCTTTAATGAGGATGTTAAAAGTAGTGTAGAGGTGGGGCAAAGACCATCTGATTTAGTAGATACAGCAGGTAGTCCCGTAACCCTGTCAGGAACAGGTTTTACATTCCTCGCTACAGGTTTAAGCGGTATAGTGAGGACACGTCTTGAGGCTCTTTCATCAGAAGGCAAAGCAAATGTCATGGCTGCTCCCCACATACTTGTGTCAGATAATCGTGAGGCAAGGATTCAGGTTGGTCAACAGGTTCCTATTCACACAGTTCAGACACCAACTTCAGGCGGTCAAATAACTTCAGTCCAATATAAGGACATAGGAATAATACTCAAAGTAAAACCTCAGGTCAATGAAAGTGGACTGGTCTCTCTTGAGATAACACAGGAGATATCTTCTTCTGCAACTTCATTAGCAGATATTGCTGCAGGAGCCAGTCCTGTTATAAATAAAACAGAAGCCTCTACATATCTTGTTGCACAGGACGGCGAGACAATAATAATCGGGGGTCTTATAAGAGAAGACACAAGCAAGACAAGAACTGGCATTCCCCTTCTCAGCAAAATCCCGTTGCTCGGTTATCTGTTTGGCAGCACAACAAAAGCTGTTGATAAGATAGAAATCGTCATTCTACTTACTCCCCACATAATCAGAAGTCAGACAGATGCTTCAAATATAACGTCAGATTATCTGAATAAATTTAAGGATGCCACTAAGGATAAAAAGGTAGATAAGTTCATAGAAAAGAGTTCTAAGGAACAAGAAAAGAAATCGTCCCCTGAAAATGACAAGCCATAGTAGCCGCAGGCTTCAGCCTGCGAGAATTAATCTCCGTTCAAAAATAGAATTTTAAATTAATACGCAAGCTAAAGCTTTCAACTACTATCAACAACGGTCACGAAATACGGACACGGTTCACGGTGAGTAGGTCAGGGTTTTTTAGAGGGGGATGGAGGCGGTGAAAATTCTCTTTTCTTCGGGGTAGAAGTCAGATTTACTATTATTTTCTCCTCCCCTCTTACCAATATTATTTTATCGGGCTCAATCTCTTTGAGGATGAAACCGTCTATCTCCTCCCCTTTTTTTATAACCCTCAACCTCTTACCCCTTCCTGATGTAGTTAGAGGGGACCGTTTATTCTCAATGTGGGCAAGGCTTATTTCCTCCGATACCACTGTTCCATAGAGGACAATCTCAGGTCTTATGGTTTTTTCATCCTTTTTATCAACAGACATGGGAGGTGTTATCCTTTCAGGGTGAAAGGGGTTTTGCTCCACTACGATTATGTAGTCTGTAAAGGGTGTCCCCGCTCTCTCGGCAGGTTCTTCCACTTTATTTTTATCTGTTTTCTTGCTTATAGGAAGGGTATATTTAATGTCCATTTTTAGTAAAGGCAGGACCGCATAATTAGCAAATATGACAATCAGCACCATTAGTATTATATTCAAAAGATTAATATTTCTTAGAAGGTATTTCATCTGAAAATCCTCTTCCACCCTATTATTTTTTCACTTTTCACTTGTTAGAGCAGATACATTTAATTTTATTGTAAGTTCCCGCGGCTCTCTATAGTCTCTTATATTTACATCAATCTCTCTCACGAAAAGAGATGGGGTATGTGTTTCAATGGCATAGAGGGTATCGCTAAGCGTCTTCACATCAGGCACAGCCCCGTCTATACTTACATTTATTACCTTAAATTTTCCTAAATCTAAAATTTGCCCCATCCGCTCGCTGGAGACCTTCCCGCCCATGCCTGTTATAATCCCCTTAACCATGTCCTGAAGCGATGCTGATGCAATAGAATAGGTTTCTCCTTCTATCATCATTTCTGTATTGTAAAAGCCTCTTATCTCCTTTAATGAGGCAAGTTCCTTCTCAAGATTGGGTATCTCTGATATAAGGGTAATATACTTTTCAATGATCTTTGTCTTCATTGCATGGGCTTCTTTAATTGAGGATATATCCCTTTGAATTTCCAGATAACCATACCGGTACATAACAATACTTAGAAGCATAATCATTAGTAGCATCATGACCATCAATCTCTTAGAACCCTTCATCCACGACTCCTTCCCCCAATCCTTTTATGGTTGTCTCCATTTTCTTTGCGCCCTCTATCTCCATTCTTATACTGAATCTATCAACACCTTTTTTAATATCCTTAAATGCAGGAGATGCTAACTCAACCTTTTTGAAATATCTTGATGCTTCAAGTTTTGATAAAAGCCCTGTAGCTGAAGCTGCATAACCTTCAACCTCTGCCGTGTTTTCTGTGATATGCATCCTTGTAAGCCATGCATTTTTGGGAAGAATGGTTGTAAGTTCCCTCAAGATATCCAGAGCCATTGGCCTGCTTTCCTTTAAACTTCTTATGTCGGAGATTTCTTTTTGAATCTCTTTAATATCTTTGGTGAGCCATTCAAATTTCTTGATATCACCCTTTCTAATGGCTATTTCGCTGTCAATCTTCCCAAGCCTCTTTTCTTCTATTTTAAGGGGCATGAGCGTATAACCAAGCCATAGGGCTACGATTATGAGTAAAAAGATTATTGTAAAAAGCAGGGGTGTCTTTTGCCTTTCATGGACTCCCTTCTTAAGCAGATTAATTCCATTAGCCTTTCCGCCCCGGGGGATGGGGATACCCGATTGCCATAATTCCTCCAATACACCGCCTATGGCAGCATAAGGAAGATGTTTTTGACCCTGAGGGCCCCTGAGTAAGGCGCCTTCATATTCATTTTCATCTATCTCTACAAAGATGGAATCGCTATTTTTCTCTATGTAATGAGATAAACACCCGAGACCTGAGAGATTGACACTTAACCTGCTGACATAAATGCCCTTTCCCCTGAGCAAGTCCAGGTATTTATTTGCTAAATCAGCCCTTACTGCCACCAGTAAAATAATGATATTTTTATCATCTTCTTTGAGTATCCTAAAGTCATAGAGTGCCTCTTCAGAGCTAAAAGGTGTTAACCTATCCATTTCGTAAGACATAACTCCCTTGAGATTTTCTTTAGCAGTGATGGGGAGTTCTACCTTTTTTATAACTACCCATTTCTTTGGAATACTCAGCGTTATCTTAGCCTTTACAGCGTTTAGTTCGCTAACCACCAGTGGAATGGTGGATGCAAGTTCTTCTGGTTGTGGGTATCCTTCTCGGTTTGAGTTGATTCCGCGCTCTTTTAAAGGATATTTTCTCAAGGCATTTATTTTTATCCGTGTGAGAAATCTTGTTCCATAAGCCAGAGATATGGCAGCCTTCTCAATAGAGATACAAAGACTCTTCTTTGGCAGGATTATATTATCAGCACCAAAGGTGAGCAGCCTCCAGAGAGGAGGCCATATCCTCTGCAGTGTCGTCAGAGAATCAGAGACAACAGATGTCAATTTTTTAATGGCTATTGCTGTTTCCATCAATTTAGCGTGTAGCGAGCAGCGTGTAGCGTGCAGGGAATTTTTATACGCTACACCCTACACGCTATACGCTATCTTACACTTATCCCTCTTTTATAATAAAGTAGCCGCAGGCTTAAGCCTGCGTTTCTATCATTGGTTTATTTAATGCAAGCTGAAGCTTGCGGCTACAAGCTCCCTATCCATATTTCATGTTCCTCTCTTATAATAAAGATAGTTGTATTTGTCGTTACCGATAACAACGATAATTGCCTTAATACCATAACCCGCTTTCTTATTACTTTTGTATCCAACAGATTCAATGGCGAATGTATGGGCACCTTCTGTGGTTACATAAGGCTCTACAAGGGGATAATTTTCTTCAGGAATCCCCTTTATTTCCTGAAAATAGCTAATCTCTTTAATTTGCCTCTGAGTTATTATTTCATCTGCGACCTCAGGTGTAATGCCTGGGACAGCCATTAAGACCTCCCTGGACGCTGCATTTATATTAATTGCGCCTGTTCCTGAATTGACTGTAAGAAAATTCATTATACCTTTTTTTTCTTTAGTCCCATGCAATATTCCAGGTGTTACGCCCTTAACCAGTAGAAGTTCCTCTAATGTATCAAAATTGGCATTTTTTACTTTATATGGATTTGGCAAAAGCATGTAGTAATCACTCTCGGCACCATGGAGCCTGTGTAACTCATCGGGGTCCTTCCAATCCATTATGGAATCCACAATAGTATCAACATTTTCTAATTCAAGACCAAGATTTATTAATAAATTTCTTAATATTACATCAGGTGTTATGTTTATGTCTACTTTTCCTGATTCGTCAGTAATACTGACTGTGTAAAAACCATTATCTGTTTGAACCCTATAAGGTTTGCCGTCAATATTCCATACCTCCATGCCTTCTAAAATTGTTCTCTGACCTTTATTTGCATTTCTATAGAAGACCTCCATAATTCCTCTCTCTATCCCCGCCTCGGCAAGGAATCTTTTTTCCGCGTCTTCCTTAAAGGAAAGTGTGGAATGGGTCTCTACCCTCACTGCAAAAGAAAAAGAAAGGACGATAACCATCATTATGGCTAACACCCATAACACCATGACAAGGGCTATACCTTTTTTGTTGCCCATTATCTTTTTTAAGTGCGTTTCCAATGTTGTTATATGCCTCTAAGGAGCTTCACTTGAAGAATAACATAAAGAGTATTATACTTAAAATTAAGGAAATTTCAGCCTCGCTGATTCGCCTGAGGCGAAAAGGATTCTAATCCCCTTTCCACTTTAGCAGAGGGAAATTTTAAAAATGGTATTATTAAAGTGAGGAAAAAGATTCTCATAGGTTTATCCATCTTTTCCTTGATTTTTTTTATCCTGACCCTCTATATAATTCTCATCATTGAAACAACCACGTCTGAACTTAATAACCTTATAAAACTCTATCAGGTTGAGATATGGAGAGAGCATCTGCTCATAGACGTTGCAATGACACAGTCTGCCCTTGACAAGGAAGGAAACGATGCCCTCGCGTTGACGAGAATAAATGCCGTGGGGAAAGAAATTGGGAAATGTTTTGACTGCCATCACACCCATAATGTGAAGAACAGGCTCTCTAACTTAAAAAATCGTTTCCGGGAATACAACGAAGCAGTAAAAATGGGTTTTTTAGTAAGGGGTAATGTCAAAAGATTCCATAAAGAAGATGCCCTCAGAATAGGAGACTCCATGGTTAAAGACCTCAATGAAATGATAACAATCACAAGCAGTAGCCTTAATGAGAAGAGCAAATTAGCCCTTAAAAGGATAGGAAATACAAAAATCATGCTTTTTGTAATATTACTTAGTGGACCTCTATTGGTAACGGTTTTAAGCCTTGTTTCTATAAAGTCATTCACAGGCCCTTTAAATATACTCCTCGGGGCAACACGGAGATTAAAAAGTGGTGATTTAGATTACAGGATTGAAAGGCTGAAAGATGAGTTTGGAGAGGTGGCTAAATCTTTTAATGAAATGGCAGATTCATTAAAGGAGCAGATGCTTAATATGCAGCGGACCGAGCAATTGCGTGTGTGCGGGGAGATGGCAACAGGGCTTGAAAAAAAAAAAAAAAATCCCCTTGCAGGTATTAAAGTCTCAATGGAGGTTTTGCACGAGGACATCAGTATTTCAGAAGAAAACAGAGATGTTTTA
>JACROO010000092.1 GCA_016214355.1 Nitrospirota bacterium
CTGTCTGACTCTTTTACCCTGAGCTCCCGTGCACCGGTAATTTTCGTTGTTCCCTGAGCCAGTGCTGCCGCAATGCAGATAATGGGAAATTCATCTATAGCCCTTAAAACAAGGGCACTGCCAATTATTACCCCCTTAAGCGCAGAGTGGCTTGCGTATAAATCTGCAACAGGCTCGCCGGATACCTCATGCTTATTTTCAATCTTTATATGGGCACCCATCATTTTTAAAATTTCAAGGAGTCCTGTTCTTGTGGGGTTTATGCCGACATCTCTAACTAATATCCCGGACCCCGGAACAACAGCACCTGCAACAATAAAAAAGGCAGCAGAAGAAAAATCTCCCGGGATAGTCGTGTCCAATGGCTTGAGATTTACACCGCCCCTGATGCTGACCTCAAGATTTTTTACATTAATATCTGCACCGGAGGCCTTCAGCATCCTCTCTGTATGGTCTCTTGATTTATCAGGCTCTGAGACTGTTGTAATGCCGCTGCAATAGAGCCCTGCAAGGAGAATTGCAGATTTGACCTGTGCGCTTGCCACAGGAGATTTATACCTTATCGGCTTCAGATTACCGCCCTGTATGGTAAGCGGCGGATAGCCCCTCCCGCTTGAGGTAATCCTTGCACCCATTTTTGCAAGCGGTATAATAACCCTCTTCATAGGCCTGCTCCTTAAAGATGCATCTCCTGTCAGAGCAGATGAAAACTGCTGCCCCGCAAGCACGCCGCACAAAAGCCTCATCGTTGTACCCGAATTTCCGCAGTCTATGATTTCCCGGGGCTTTTTTAATCCGGTTAATCCTTTACCCTTGATTGCTATATCTACTGAACCTTTGAACTCTTGAACTTTTGAATTTTTGAATTTTTTTGTTCCCTTGAACTCTTGAACCCTTGAACCCTTGAACTCTCTTATTTCTATGCCCATCTGTTTGAATGCCTCAACCGTCCTCATAGGGTCTTCTGCGCAAAGAAAATTCTTTATGATGCTTTTACCATTTGCAATTGATGCGAGGATTACTGCCCTGTGAGAGATTGATTTGTCAGGCGGGGGCGATATCTCGCCCTTGAGCGGGGCATTCTTTGTTACATTAATAATTTTCAAGACGCTGCCTTCTCTATGAGCCGTCGGCCTGCACGTGCCTTGTGAAATTCTTTCTCAAGACCATCTAAGTCAGCGTTCTCAATAAGCCCCTTTATGCGCAGGATGGAAGACGCAAAACAATTGAGTGATTTAAGCACGTCTTCTTTATTGTAGAAGCATATGTCACGCCAGAGTTCAGGCGGGCTCAATGCAATCCTTGTCATATCCCTGAGGCTCGGACCGCTGTGCGGCAGGATGTTTTCATTTAAATCAATAACGGTATTTATAAGTGCATACGCTATTACATGAGGCAGATGGCTGATTGCGGCAAAAATCCAGTCGTGCTCTTCCGGGGTCATTACTATTGTCCTGCAGCCGAGGACATTCCAAAGGTGAAGGATTTTTTCAAGGGACTCTTTTTCTGTATTCGGGGTTGGCGTGATAATACAGCGTGAGCCGCTGAAAAGTTCGGGAGACGCATAATCTATGCCGGATTTCTCCTTTCCTGCTATAGGATGGCTGCCGACAAAACTCACACCTTCAGGCATTAAAGGCTCCAGTCTTTTAATTACCTCTGCCTTAACGCTCCCGACATCAGTGACAATTGCACCTTTTTTTATGTCTTTTCGGATAATTTCTGTAATGCCCTGAAACTGTCCTACAGGCGTTGAAAGCACAATTAAATCCGCATCTCTTATCCCTTTTGAAAAGCCGGCATAATATTCATCAACAATCCCTTTTCCCACCGCCCTGACAATGTTCTCTTTCCTTCTCCCAATGCCGGTTATTTTGCCCTTAAAGCCGCGTTTCTTAAGCGAGAGTGCAAATGAGCCTCCGATAAGCCCCACACCGATAATTGTTATCTTTTTAAAATCAATATCCATTCTTAGTTCTTATCTGTTCTTAGTCTGTCAACTGACAACTGTTAACTGTCAACTATTCACTGCCGTTAAATTTCCCTTCCCACTGCCTTTGCCACAGCCCTCAATTCATTCATAAGTACCCTAAACTTATCCGGTTTTAGGGACTGCTCACCATCTGACAGCGCATTTTCAGGATGCGTATGAACTTCAATTATCAGACCGTCAGCGCCTGCCGCAACCGCTGCCTTTGCCATTGGCGGAATAAGATGCCGTTTCCCGACTCCATGGCTGGGGTCAACTATAACAGGGAGGTGGGAAAGTCCTTTCAGGACAGGCACAGCGCTTAAATCAAGGGTATTCCTCGTCTCAGTCTCAAATGTCCTGATTCCCCTTTCACACAATATAACCTTATTGTTGCCCTCTGACATAATATATTCAGCAGCCATTAAAAGCTCTTTTATGGTTGCGGAAAGCCCCCTCTTTAAAAGTACCGGCTTATCGTAGGAGCCGACTTCCTGAAGCAGTCTGAAATTCTGCATGTTTCTCGCACCTATCTGGATAATATCGGTATATTCAAGAATCGCATTTATATCTCTTGGATCCATAATCTCCGTAACAACCGGCATGCCGGTTTTCTTTCGCGTCTCTGCAAGGTATCTGAGCCCTTCTTCTCTGAGCCCCTGAAAGCTGTACGGCGAAGTCCTCGGCTTGAATGCCCCTCCCCTGATAAACGCAGCGCCGGCTTTTTTCACTTCCTCTGCTATCTTCAGAAGCGTTGCCATATTCTCAACAGCGCAGGGTCCTGCAATAACCTGTATCTTTTTGCCGCCGATTACATGCCTGCCCACCTTGATTAACGTGTTTTCCGGCTTAAAACTCCTGCTTGCAAGTTTATAAGGCTGTATGATACGAAGGACTTTTTCAACACCCGGCAAGGCTTCAAAGGTATTGCTCTCCTCCTCTGTAATCTTTGACGTATCACCGATTACGCCGATAACCGTCCTTTCAGTGCCTTTTGAGATATTGGCTTTAAACCCTTTTCCCTCAAGCTTTTTCACTACCTGGCGGACTTCTTTATCAGTAGCCCCCTGCCTTACTACTATAATATCCATTATATCCCCCCCTCTTTAGTGAATAGTATTTAGTTAGTATGTAACTGTTCACTGTTCACTATTCACTATTCACTTTTTTCAATGCTTCTATAAATTTTTTGTTCTCCTCCGGAAGCCCTATCGTTATCCTGATTTCCTGCTGTCCCATAGGTCTTACAATAACTCCGTGTCTTAAAAGCCCTTCATATAATTGCCGGGCATTGCCTTCTTTTAAGATAACATATATGAAATTTGTTTCTGTAGGCACATAATCAAGCCTCATGGCTTTTAATTTTTTATAAAGATACTTCTTGCCCTGTTCATTAATTTTTTTAACTCTGGCGAGATGTCTTTCGTCTGAAAGCGATGCAAATGCCGCCTTCTGAGCTATTGAATTAACATTAAACGGCTGTCTGACCTTGTTCATCTCTGTAATAATTGAAGCCTTTGTAATGCCGTAACCTATCCTCAGCCCTGCAAGCCCATATATTTTTGAAAATGTCCTGAGGATAAGTATATCCCTGCCTTCACGAAAATATTTCATGCTGTCTGCATATTCAGATGAAGTGACATATTCATAATATGCCTCATCAATCACCACAAGCACACCGTCAGGCACTCTCTGCATAAAGGCATCCATTTCAGATTTTGTATTAATCGTGCCTGTGGGATTATTGGGATTTGCAATAAAAATAATCTTCGTCTTTTCTGTTGTATGCGATGCCATTGCGTCAAGGTCATGGCGACATTCTTTCAGCGGAACAATTATATTTTTCCCCCCTGCTGCCTGAACTATCATTGAATAGACGACAAAAGACGGCTCAGCCATTATTGCCTCATCACCGCTGCCAAGAAAAGTCCTCACAGCAAGCTCAATTATTTCATTAGAGCCGTTTCCAAATATTATATCTTCGGGCTGTACACCTAACCTTTGAGCCAGCGTATTCCTGAGATAATAACAGCTTCCATCAGGGTACCTGTTAATATCCCTGAGCGCCCCCTTCAGTGCTTTAATTGCAAGCGGAGACGGGCCAATAGGATTTTCATTGGATGCAAGCTTTACAGCGCCTGCAATGCCCATCTCCCTTTCCAGCTCTCCTATGGGTTTGCCGGGGATATAGGGCTTAATTGTTTTTATGTGGGCTGGAGCATATATCATAGAAAATTAAAAATTTAAAACTTAAAATTAAAAATTGCGGAAAAAAGTTCTAAATAAAATTTCATTAACTTTTCATTTTGCATTTTTAAATTTTTTAATCTGCTGACGGATAAGAGCCGAGGACCTTAAGATAAAGACATTCCTTTTTAACCTCATCAAGTGCCTTTTTGACCTTTCTGTCCTCTATGTGACCTTCCATATCCACAAAAAATATATACTCCCATGCCTTTCTCCTTGACGGCCTTGACTCTATCTTGGTGAGATTTATCCTGTTCCTTGCAAAAGGCTTAAGCACAAAGTAAAGGGCGCCCGGCTTATCCTTAACAGAGAACATGATTGATGTCTTGTCCTTTCCTGTTTTAGGTGGAGAATCCTTTGCAATTACCAAAAAACGCGTGTAATTGTATTTGTAATCCTCAATCCCTTTTTCTACAAACTTCAGGTTGTAAATACCTGCAGCAAGCTCGCTTGCAACCGCCGCGGCAGAAGGGTCCTTTGAAACACGTGCTGCTGCCGCAGCCGTGCTTGTCTCTTCTATAACAGGAACCCCGGGGAAATTTTTCTCAAGCCATCCCCTGCACTGTGCTATCGCCTGCGGATTGGAATAAATTCTTTTGACATCTTTTTTCCTGCCCGTCTTTGAAAGCAGGTTATGCGATATTTCAAGCATTATTTCCGCTGCAATCTTCAGCTCTGAATCTATGAACATATCCAGCGTGTAGCTGATTACTCCCTCAGTAGAATTCTCAATAGGCACAACGCCGTAATGGCATTTGCCCCTTTCAACTGCCTCAAAAACACCCTTAATAGTGCTTTCCGGCGTATAACGGGTTGATAAGCCGAACTGGCGCTGTGCGGCAAGGTTTGTAAAAGTTGCAGACGGGCCAAAATAGGCAATATTTAAAGGCTGCTGCAGGGAAAGAGAAGCCGAAAGGATTTCCCTGTATATTGCCTTAAGTACAGCATTGGGGAAAGGGCCGGTATTGAGTTTCTGAAGCCTGTTCAGTATTTCCCTTTCCCTTTCAGGTGAATGGACAGTCAGCCGTTTGTCCTTTTTTGCCTTTCTGATCTGAAAGACGACTTCGGTTCTTTTATTTAATAATTTAAGCACCTCATCGTCTATATTATTAATCTCTTCCCTTAGCCTTTTAAGTTCTTCCATTGACCTTTCTCCAGTTATTTTAAGCAGTGAAATTACTAATGAGTTTATTAGTAAAGCCTCATTAGCAGTCATTCCTGCCCCGTATCAAGTACGGGGTAAACTCCAGCAGGAATCCATGAAAACCAAAGAAAATACAGGATTCCCGCTTAAGGACTGCGGGAATGACGGAAAAAGCAATGTGCTCTTACTTATGGTCTTCTTAGTAATTATAAATTATCAACTCAGCAATTTCTACAAATTTTTCACAGGGTTCTCTTAAATGACATTTTTGCAATGCCCATCATTATGTTTGTAAAGACAAATAAAAATATTATGTGGCC
>JACROO010000107.1 GCA_016214355.1 Nitrospirota bacterium
AGCCGTCAGGTGCAAGTCTTCAGTTAGATATGGATAAGAGTTCCTATACTATTTTAGGCGCCACCGAAGGAACTGCGTGTGCAGATTTTATCCTCGGCATCCCTGTTGGCGGACAGAATACATATAAAAATGCTGTTGACAAGGCATTACAGGCAAAAGGCGGGGACCTGCTTATACGGTCTTCAGCAGATGCATCAGCCACTTTTTTCCCTTCAATCTTTTTGGCGATATACCAACAAAACTGCATAACTGTTAAAGGGCTTGCAGTTAAACTTAAATAATATTACAAATAGAGGTCTCCTGCAATACACTTTGGAGGAGACCTCTATAATTTTATGAAAGCCCTTAAAGTAAGTTTTTCTACATTAATTATAATATGTGTGTTATCAGGTTGTGCTACACTTACTACCCCTGTGGCAGGACCGGGAGAGGGGGTAACAAGGACCTTTGACGCAGACTTTACCAGTATTACTAAAGGGTTAGAAACTTTCCTTGGCGAAGCAGGTATAAATATTACAAAGGAAAGCGAAGGGAAAGACCTTGTCGTTTACCGCGGTGAAACAGGGACGCGATTTCAGAAAACATCTGATATGTGGCTGGGTCTTGAAGCAGGTGCAAACGTATTAATACAGATATTCCGGGTAGACAATGAAAGAATTAAAGTCAACGTAATAGCCAAATCAAAAAATCCCTTACTCCCCGGCGACCCCTACAAAGCAGTTCAGACCATTTTTGACAACCTTAGGGTAAAAATAGAGGAAGAACCAACTCTCAGGGCACTTGAAAATGTTGATGTTAAGGCAGCGGTCTCTCCTGGGGTTACACCTGATGAACTGCTCAGAGTCAGGCGTGTTGCAGTAGTGCTCGGAGAAGGGCAGAATCAGACAGGCGGAGACCTCATTAATATAATGTCAGATAATGTTGCACTTGAACTTATGAACCTGGGTTTTCAGGTAATTGAGAGGCAGAGCATGGAAAGGGTGCTTTCAGAGCAAAAACTCCAGATGAGCGGGCTGGTAGATGCTTCTACGGCAGTACAAATCGGCAAGATGGTAGGTGTTGATGCAGTGGTTCTCGGCAATGTTACAACAGTTCAAAGGACAGAGATGAAGCAGGATACCAAAAGCGCAAGGAGTGTAGTTACTATAACCAGTGTCTCTAATGCCACAATGCGTGTTGTGGGTGTTGAAAGAGGCAACGTCTTAATGATTGTCACAATCAGCTATAAAGAGGGACAGAACCCGGCCGAAGCAACTAAAATTATGGCACTTACCCTCTCAGAAAAACTCCAGGGCTCACTTAATAAATAAAACCCCTTCTGATGTTTTAGTGTTTATGCTTGACTGCCTGTGACAGTATTGACAGTGTGCGCATGACCCCGCAGTCTCTTTACGCAGTCGAATTTTATCGCAAGCCGTTATCGTTAAAGCATTGACTATATTTCTTATCAGTCTCTTTTATATGGGTAATAAGCCAATCTTTTAAAAAATTTGTAATTTCGAGAGAAATTACAAATTCCCCTCTGGCCATTCTATTTTTTACGTTATTAATTTTTTCTATAAAATACTTATGCTCCTGTTTATGACTATCTGAATTCTCATAGCTGTAAATGTCAAAATACTTTTCTTCAGTAGAAAAATGATAATACGTATAATCCACAAGAGAATTAAGCAGCTTATGAAATGCTTGCTTGCTATCTTCTCTTAGTGAATCATAGAATTCATTGATCATATTTACAAGTTTCTTGTGCTGCCTATCTATTTCTGTCACATTAACACTAAAGCTTTCATCCCATTTTATTAATGCCACGATCATCCCTCCTTTATTAGACGACAGTCGTCTTTTCTGTTTTTATTCCCCGTCAAAACTTAACATAGCTGATTTCATATATACAATAAAAAAATGCAAAATGCAAAAAACCTATGCTGGATTCTCTATGAGTCGTAAATTGTTTACTCCGTACCGCAGATGATTTTTCTGTAACAGGGATTTTTAAAACAAGTTCCCATTTTATGGTTCTTTATCTTAAAATAGATAAGGCATTTAATGGATATAATTACCGTCTTATTCATCGCAGTTGCTTTATCAATGGATGCGTTTGCTGTATCCATTGCCAGTGGATTAACGGTTAAGCATCTGAATGTCCGGCATGCCCTCAGAATTGCAGTGTTTTTCGGGTCATTTCAGGCGATTATGCCCTTAATCGGATGGTCGGCCGGATTTAGTTTGAGGGATTTTATTTCCAGTGTTGACCACTGGGTAGCATTCGGGCTACTCAGCATAATTGGTTTGAAGATGATTTTTGAATCATTCAAAATGAATTCAGAGGAGAAATCAACTGACTCTCTTAATATTTACACGTTATTAATCCTCTCTGTTGCGACAAGCATTGATGCCCTTGCTGTCGGCTTGAGCCTGTCATTTTTAAATGTCTCCATCGTGGCCCCGGCAATTATAATCGGCATTGTAACTTTTATGTTTTCTCTTGCAGGATTTTTTATCGGCGGCAGATTCGGGCATTTTTTTGAAAAGAAGATTGAGGTTGCGGGAGGACTTATTCTAATCGGTATCGGAGTGAAGATATTGGTTCAGCATTTGACCGGCGGGGGTTAAATAGTAATGAGTGATGGGGGATGAGTGATTATTTTTCCACAGGATATTTTTCAGGAGGCAGTTTGCTCCATTCAGCCCATGAGCCTGTATAGACTCTTACCTTCGGATATCCCAATATATGTTTAAGGACAAAGTAAGTGTGCGCTGCCCGGATGCCGCCCTGGCAGTATGTTATAACTTCTTTGTCTCTTGTGATGCCCTTTGATTCATACTGTGTTCTTAAGTCGTTAATTGACTTAAAGACCTCATCCTTGACGAGATTGGCGGTCCTGAAAGTGATGTTGACGGCGCCCGGAATATGCCCTGTTCGTTTGTTTTCCCTTGTATCCTTGCCTGCATATTCATCAGGATTTCTGGTATCCACTATTGCAATCTTGCGGTTTTTGATGTTTTTAAGCACAAAATCTGCGTTTGCCCTGATGGATTCATCAGGTATGGCGTTGTATCTTGCAGGGATTATTATTGCCTGTTCCTTTGTCGTTTCACGTTTTTCCTTTTTCCATTTTGTCATCCCGCCGTTCAGATAGCTGATATTTTTGTGCATATTGTATTTCATAAGCCAGAACGCAGCGGTTACATAAGGGTTTCTGCTGTTTGTGCCGTACAGTACCACATAGGTGTTATTGCTTACCCCTAATTTTGACATGAGTTCTTCAAATTTCACCTTATCCGGAGATGTGCTGCCGTCTCTGAGAGTATCCTTAAGGCTTTGCATGTCAAGGTAAACGGCGCCGGGGATGTGTTCCTTGTCAAAGTTTGTTCTTTCATCCTTCGCAGTGCTTGCCACATATACTATCCGCATATCCATCTCTTTAAGATTGTTTGCAAGCCATTGAGTTTCAATGAGCGGAACCGCTTTGGCGGCAAAAGCATTCTGGCATGCAAGTAAACACAGCAAAAGGAATAGTGAAAAAAATCCCCCCTTGCCCCCCTTTGTCAAAGGGGGGATGGGGGGATTTTTAGATAAAAAAAAGTTAACTTTTCGCATTAAATGCACTTCTCCTTATTAAAATAATTCCACCTCCACCTCTGTGCCCTCTGCAAGTCCTGTCTTATACATGGGGATTACAATAGTGCCTGCAGCCCTGACGAGGGTTGTTATAAGCCCTGATTTACTGAGAATGGGCACAGCCCAAAGCTCGTTATCCCTTTGTTCAAGCATGACCCTGACATGTTCCTGTCTTCCTGAACCTGATGAGATATTCCTTGAGAGTCTTGCCCTGACTATCTTTTTAATTTTTCCGTATAGATCCTCTTTTTCTCCGGTCAGTATTTTTAAAACAGGCAGTATGAAAAGCTCAAAGCATACTGTTATTGCCGCAGGATGACCGGGAAGGCCAAATACAGGCTTTTTGTTTACCATGCCGTAAATTACCGGTTTGCCCGGTTTTACAGAGACACCGTGGAAGATGACGCCGGGCTTTCCTGCATCATTGATTAATCTTGCAGTCATGTCTTTTGTGCCTACAGAACTTCCTCCTGAGATAATGACAATGTGTGATTCTTCAAGAGAATCCTCCAGCGCTTTTTTTAATAAATCATAGTTATCAGGGAATATCCCTTTTTTTATTGCGGTTCCGCCTGATATTTCAATCAGCCCCGCAAGGTTATATGAGTTTATATCCCTCACCTGTCCTGATTTTAAAGGACCTGCCGGAGAGACGATTTCATCGCCTGTTGAGATGATTGAAACTTTTGGTTTTTTATAGACACGGACTTTTGTAATTCCAATGCCGGCAAGCGCTCCAATGTCCTGAGGCCTGAGCTTGCGGCCTCTTTCAAGAATTTTAGCTCCTTTTTTACAGTCTTCCCCTGCCTGAATAACATTCTCTCCCGGTGCAACAGGCTTAATTGCCTCAATTGATTTCTCATCAATCATGTGGCAGTGTTCAAACATTATAACTGCATCTGCATTCTGAGGGAGCATCCCGCCTGTAGCAATCTTTGCAGCCTCGCCTTTTTTTAAGTCAGAAGCAGGCTGTTCACCCATTAGTATTTCATGCGTGATATTCAGGTATGCAGGCAGCATCTCAGTGGCACCGAATGTGTCTTCTGCCTTTACTGCAAAGCCGTCAACTGTTGAACGGGAAAAGGGAGGGAGATCTTCAGGTGAGGTTATGTCTATTGATAGTATCCTGTTTAATGAATTCTCAATCTCTATTTCAGATTCCCCGGGCAGCGGCAGGTTGACTGATTTCAGGAGAAGCTCTTTTGCATCGTCAACCGTCAGAACTTCTTCCCGTCCTAACATATCTCTCATATTTTTAAAATTTATTTAAAAAACAATTAGTTAAGAAGCGATATTTAAACCTTTTTTTTAATAGGTTTTTCTTCTTTAGCTTTTTCTGTATTTTCTTCTCTGTCTCCGGATATAGTGATATCTCTCGTAAAGTCAGGGCACCGCATATTTTTCCCGCTCATAGAAAATTTTTTCTGGCAGTCTGCCCTCCATGCGCAAACAACACATATATCTTTAGATATTGTCATTCGTCTCCTCCAGTTGAAAAAATCTCTTTTTTTCTGAACAGGCTGAAATTAAGCACTGTCCTTAAATTTGCCTCAACACTTTCTTTTGAGTTTATTATAAAGATTTTTTTGTTTATATGGAAGAGTTCCCGTTCAATCCTTTCAACGGGAATATGCTTTTTATATCTCCTTCTGAGTTCTGCCTCAAACATGGGAACAATCTTATCCTTCATTCTCAGTTCTGTGTCCATGAAAAATATCGCGACTTCAGGCGAAAGGTCAATGACCCTGTCTAAAAAGGCAGTGATTTCTTTATCATAAATCTGTTTTGGCGGAGATGAT
>JACROO010000099.1 GCA_016214355.1 Nitrospirota bacterium
AGTCCAGATTATATTTTTCTGGCTGCTGCAAAAGTTGGAGGAATTATTGCAAACAGCACATACACAGCAGAGTTTATCTATGACAATATAATGATCGCTGCCAATGTAATTAACTCTTCGTGTAAGACAGGCGTGAAGAAACTGCTTAATCTCGGCTCGTCATGTATATACCCGAGGCTTGCGCCCCAGCCTATGAAAGAGGAATATCTGCTTACAGGCTCGCTTGAGCCTACGAACGAGCCGTATGCAGTGGCAAAGATTTCTGCGATCAAACTCTGCAGATATTATAACGAACAGTACAGGACAAACTTCATCTCTGTGATGCCGACAAATCTCTATGGCCCGAATGATAATTTTGACTTTGAGACCTCACACGTTCTGCCGGCGCTCATCAGAAAATTTTACCTTGGTAAACTCCTGAGAGAAAAAAAATATGATGATATAAAAGAGGATATAATTAGGTTTTGTCCGGATTTTAAAAGTAATTCTGATATTGACCTCTATCTCTCAAAGTTCGGCATAACCGGTGAATACCTTCAGCTATGGGGCAGCGGAGAGCCTTATAGAGAGTTTCTCTATGTAGATGACATGGCAGATGCCTGTATATTTCTAATGGGAAATTGTGACTATAAAGACATGGGAGAATTCGTGAATATCGGGACCGAGGAGGAAATAAAGATAAAGGACCTTGCAGTCCTCATAAAAGAGACGACAGGATTTGGCGGGAAGATAGTGCACGACCTTTCCAAGCCTGATGGGATGCCGAGAAAGCTTTCAGACATATCAAGGATAAAGGCGCTGGGATGGCAGCCAGCGACCACTCTGAAAGAAGGGATTAAGAAGAGCTACGAATGGTATTTAACTTCAGGAAAGGATATAAGATCATGAACGGCTATTCAAGTAAGAGGATTCTTGTAACAGGCGGCGCAGGATTTTTAGGCTCGCATCTCTGTGAAAGTCTTCTTAGTGAAGGACATGAGGTTATCTGTGCGGACAATTTTTATACAGGGCGCAGGGCGAATATTGCACATTTAGTCTCCAATCCGTACTTTGAAATTATACGGCATGACATTTGCTTTCCTCTTTATGTGGAGGTGGACGAGATATACAATCTTGCATGTCCGGCGTCTCCAATTCATTATCAATTTGATCCGGTGCAGACAACAAAGACATCTGTGCATGGGAGCATCAATATGCTGGGGCTGGCAAAGCGGTTGAAAATTAAAATACTCCAGGCATCAACGAGCGAGGTATACGGAGACCCGACGGTTCACCCCCAGTCTGAATCTTACTGGGGAAATGTGAATCCTGTCGGACTGAGATCATGTTATGATGAAGGCAAACGCTGCGCTGAAACACTTTTCTTTGATTATCACCGGCAGCATAAACTGAAGATAAAGGTGGCAAGGATCTTTAATACATATGGACCAAGAATGCATCCCAATGATGGACGTGTGGTGAGCAACTTTATTGTGCAGGCTCTAAAGGGTGAAGATATTACAGTTTACGGCGATGGTAAACAGACAAGGAGTTTTTGTTATGTTGACGACCTTATAGACGGATTGGTTAAACTCATGAACAGTCTTGATGATTTTACAGGTCCTGTAAATCTCGGAAATCCCGATGAATTTTCCATCCTTGAACTTGCACAGATGATAATTAAGATGACAGACTCAAAATCAAAGATAGTGTTCAAACCGCTTCCGAGCGATGACCCTGTGCAGCGCTGTCCTGACATAAATCTTGCAAAAGAGAATCTTCGCTGGAAACCGGAAGTTAAGCTAAAGGACGGATTGGTTAAGACCATCAGATTTTTTGATGAGTTGTTAAACCGTAAGAAGCATGCCATATAGTCTATATCAAAGAGTTTACAACATCTCCAACTAAAATGTGCGGAATAGCGGCAATATTTTCCTACCATCAGAATTCACCGCCTGTTGAGCAGGATGAATTATTAAGCATCCGCGATGCAATGATATCCCGGGGACCTGACGGAGAGGGTGTCTGGATTTCAGAGGATAAAAGAGTGGGTCTTGCTCATAGGCGGTTATCCATTATTGATTTAATGAGTTCAGGCGCGCAACCAATGACTGCTTATAATGGAAGACTGCATATAGTTTTTAATGGTGAAATCTATAACTACCGCGACCTGCGCTCTGATTTAGAAAAAAAAGGGTATTATTTCCATTCGCAGAGTGATACGGAGGTGCTGCTTCATCTATATGCCGATAAAGGGGAGGAGATGCTGCATGACCTTCGCGGCATGTATGCCTTTGCTATCTGGGATGAATCTAAGAGAGGACTTTTTCTTGCGAGAGATCCTTTTGGCATAAAACCGCTTTATTATGCTGACAATGGATATACCTTCAGAGCTGCCTCACAGGTAAAGGCACTTCTTAAAAGTCGAACGATAGATTCGTCTCCTGACGCAGCAGGGCATGTCGGCTTTTTTATCTGGGGATCGGTTCCTGAGCCATATACTTTATTTAATGGTATCAGAGCACTGCCGGCAGGAACATATCTATGGGTAGGTGAAAAAGGGCAGGGGCGGATTAAAAAGCACTGCAACATTTCTGAAGAGATTGCAGATGTCGCTAAGAATCCCGGGCAGCTTAATCGTGATCAAATGCCGGATAGGATTCATGCAATATTGTCTGACAGCATAGCCCACCATATGATAGCTGATGTCCCTGTAGGGGTCTTTCTTTCGTCAGGGCTTGACTCAACTACATTGACAGCGCTGGCAGTTGAGTCAGGGATAAAAGACCTCCATACTGTTACTCTTGGATTTAAAGAATTTCACGGAACAGAAAATGATGAAACACCTCTGGCTGAAAAAGTTGCAGAATATTATGGGACAGTTCACCGGACTGTATGGGTGACAAAAAAAGATTTTCAGATGGAATTCCCTCGTTTGATAAAGGCAATGGACCAGCCTTCAATTGACGGAGTGAATACCTATTTTGTGAGCAGGGCTGCTGCTGAGACAGGTCTGAAGGTAGCCATGTCAGGATTGGGCGGTGATGAATTGTTCGGCAGTTATCCCGGTTTTAGAGAGATCCCGAAAATGG
>JACROO010000100.1 GCA_016214355.1 Nitrospirota bacterium
ATGCACCGATGCATTCCATTATCACGAGTGAAAACCTCTTGTCCGTGGTTGTTGTATTAGGTTTTAAGCTATATCTATTTTTAAGATAATCTACAAGCCTTTCAGCTCCTAAAATCATACATGATACATTAGTGCACAATTGTATAAGGTGTCACCCCATTGGTTTATGCTTAAACATGGCATAAAAAGATGCAGTTCCCCGAACCATTGCCTCAGGTAAGTTCAGTGACTGTGCAACAACATGCATAGCCTCATGGCTCAGCCATCCAAACTCCCTCTGGGCAATATACAGGGTTGGCAGCAGTGCACTCTTAGGGTCAGGATACTGCGCTTTTATATCGTTAATTTCTTTTAATACCGTATCGCTGAACATAATTTTAGTTTCAGGTTGCAAGTTTCAAGTTGTAAGTTATAAAACAAAAGCTAACATCTTTACTTGCATCCTGCATCTTGCATCTTGAATCTTTTTTACCTATCACATTCTCCAAGCACTATATCAATACTCCCTATATTTGCAACTACATCAGCTACCATAGCGCCTTCGCAAAGTTTTGGCAGTGCTGATATATGCACAAAGGACGGAGCCCTTATCCTCATGCGATATGGTTTGCCTGTGCCGTCACTTACAATATAAAAACCCAACTCCCCTTTTGGAACCTCTGTAGCAACATAAATCTCTCCGTGAGGGGCAGTCTGTGCCCCCTTTGTTATAAGGACAAAATGGTGTATGAGGTGTTCTATATCGGTTAAGACCTTATCTTTTGGTGGCAATATAAACTTCGGTGCCTGAGCCATAATCGGACCTGAAGAGATTTTCTCTATGCACTGCCTTATAATTGAATTTGACTGCCTGAACTCCTCCATCCTCACACGGTAACGGTCGTAAACATCTCCGTTTTTACCTGTAGGGACTTCCCATTTGACCTTGTCATATACATTGTATGGCATAAATTTTCTTACATCGTATGCTACTCCTGACCCTCTGAGGAGTGGTCCGCTTAGTCCCATGTTTATTGCATCTTCTGCAGAGATAACACCAATGCCTTTTGTCCTTCTTAACCATATACGGTTTTGGTCTATAAGCGTCTCATACTGTTCAATCCTCATGGGGAATTCTTCTGTAAGTTTATAAAGGTCTTCTAACCAGTCATTACCTACATCGTTTCTTACTCCGCCTATTCGTGGATAACTTACAGTAAGCCTTGCCCCACAAAGTCTTTCAAATAGATCTATGAATTTTTCCCTTTCCCTGAAGCAATAAAGAAATACCGTCATTGCTCCGATATCCAGTGCATGTGTTCCAGGGCACAGCAGATGGCTTAATATTCGGGACATCTCTGCCGCAAGAGTTCTTATGAATTTTGCCCTTTCAGGCACATCAATCCCAGATAGTTTTTCCACAGCAATACAGTATCCAATGTTGTTAGTCATTGATGAGACATAATCCAGACGGTCAGTAAGCGGTATTATTTGGAAATAATTTCTATGCTCTGCAAGCTTTTCAATGCCCCTGTGAAGATAACCAACATATGGAGTACATCTAACAACGGTTTCACCATCAAGCTGAAGCACTAACCTGAGCACCCCATGAGCAGCAGGGTGCTGTGGACCAAAGCTAAGTGTGAGTTCCTCAGTAGCTAAAGAACCGCTCTTTATGGTAGCACTATTAGATAGTGCTCCACTTACATCCTTATTTAAATTATACTCTGTGGTTCCCATTCCATCACTTGATTCCTTGATCCCTTGACCCCTTGAATCCTGTCTTAATACCCCTTTCATCATCATTTGTATGTAATTCCTCAATCTCCTTAATGCCTTTCCACTCCCAGCCTTCCGGTCCTCTTAGCGGATAATCCTTTCTCAGGGGGAAGCCCTCCCAGTCTTCAGGCATAAGAATCCGCCTTAAATCCGGATGTCCCTTAAATACAATTCCGTACATATCGTAAGCTTCCCTTTCGTGCCAGTTCGCGCCTGTCCAGATACATACTACACTATCAATAAACATGTCATCTTCAGGCACCTCTGCTTTTATCCTTATCATGTGTCTGTGCCTGAAGGAATACAGGTGATAGACTATTTCAAATCTTTTTTCTTTTTTGTCCAGATAATCCACTCCGCAAAGGTCCTGAAGATAATCAAAGCAGAACTCAGCCGTGTCATACAGATATTTCATTATTTCATGTATTCTCTCTTTTTTAATTATTACAGATACCTGTCCGCGAAATTCCTGAATATCTTTAACCTCCAGTTGAAATATTTCCTTTATTGCCTCTGCAATCTCACGTGCTTCCATACTCATCCCTCTGATATAAACGTCCCTGCTATATAATCTTTCATATAATGAATCTCCGTCCGCATATTACTAACCTGTGTCTTCAGAACATCGCGGATAGACAACATACCTATTACTCTCTCCTTTTCAACTACAGGAAGATGTCTAATATTTTTTTCTATCATGATACCCATTATATTGTCTAACTCCTCTTCTGGTTCTGCCACAATAAGGTCTGTTGTCATAGCCTCTTTAATCAGCACCTCACCAAATGGCTTTCCAGCTGTTTTTATATAGCATCTCAAAACATCCCTCTCTGTAAATATTCCTATGGGTTTACCGCTGTTTGTAACCAATATGGCACTAATTTGTCTGTTGCTCATTGTTCTTACTGCAGACTCAACAGTAGTGTCTAACTCCATAGAGATAACCTCTCTACCTTTTAAAGCAAGCAGATCTTTTACCTTCATTGTGTTTCCCTCCTTTTATTAAACCCTATTTCCACCTACTCCACCTGAGTTTTTCCTGACTTATCTTCTTCTGGAGTTTCAATAATCCTTCTATCAAAGCCTCGGGGCGAGGAGGACATCCTGGGATATAAACATCAACCGGCAGGAAACTGTCACACCCCTGAACAACAGAATATGTATCAAATATCCCTCCTGAAGATGCACAGCTTCCCATTGCTATTACATATCTCGGCTCCGGCATCTGGTCATAAACCCTTCTG
>JACROO010000101.1 GCA_016214355.1 Nitrospirota bacterium
AAAAATTTTGATGTAATAATGGCAATAAGAAGGGCAATCAATATTCCAGTGGAGGTAGGGGGGGGAATAAGGGATATTGAAAGGATAGAAAAACTTGTAAACTCTGGAGTGGACAGGGTCATAATCGGCACTTCCGCTGCCAAAGAGCCGGATATTATAAGAAATGCGTGTGAAAAATTCCCCGGTAAAATCCTTGCAGGAGTTGATGCAAAAGAAGGTAAGGTCGCCGTTAAAGGCTGGGAAGAGGTAACAGGTTTTAATGCAATTGAGTTCGCAAAAAAAATGGAGTCTGACGGGGCAGCAGCAGTCATTTATACAGACATAGCAAGGGACGGGATGCTTTCAGGTCCTAATCTTGATGCAATGGCTAAAATGGTGAATACACTAAAAATCCCTGTGATTGCATCAGGAGGCGTATCTTCAATTAATGACATTAAAAAACTCATGGAGATAAAAAACCTCTGGGGAGTAATAACTGGGAAGGCGCTGTATGAAGGAACGCTTGATTTGAGTATAGCAATAAAAATTGTAAAGAAAGGTTGATATGCTTGCTAAGCGAATAATCCCCTGCCTTGATGTCAGGGACGGAAGAGTTGTAAAAGGCGTGAGTTTTCTTAATCTCATTGATGCGGGCGACCCTGTTGAGAATGCGAAGTTTTATGATGAACAGGGCGCCGACGAACTCGTATTTCTTGACATAACCGCATCCCATGAGAAAAGGAAAATCATCCTTGATGTCGTTGCAAGGACAGCAGATGATGTCTTCATGCCCCTGACCGTCGGCGGAGGGATAAAAACGCTTGATGACATCAGAGATCTTCTTAACTCAGGCTGTGATAAGGTTTCAATCAATACCACTGCAGTCCATAACCCTTACTTCATCAAAAAAGCCTCTGAAAGATTCGGGAGCCAGTGCATCGTAGTCGCCGTTGACGCAAAAAGGGTCAGGGAAAATATGACATACGAACCTGATGAACCATGGTTTGCTGATTCTTTTCTAAAGGAGGTCCGTCTTGATTTGCCTACTTCTTACTTCTCACTTCCCACTTCTCACTTGCCATTAACATGGGCAATCTCCACACACGGCGGAAGAAAGATGAGGCTCATTGATGCTATAAAATGGGCTAAGAAAATGGAAGAATTAGGCGCCGGTGAAATCCTGCTTACAAGCATGGACAGGGACGGGACAAAAGACGGATATGATATTGAACTTACAAGAACTATTTCCGAGGCAGTCTCAATTCCTGTCATAGCATCAGGCGGGGTTGGAACGCTTGAACACCTGCGGGAGGGGCTTGTTGAAGGCAAGGCAGACGCCGCCCTCGCAGCGTCAATCTTTCATTACAGGGAGTACACAGTAAAAGAGGCAAAAGAATATCTCAGGGCAAAAGGGGTTGCGGTAAGGCTGTAATTAAAGCACGCAATATACAGCTCTAGGGTCAATTCTTTCATCTTGACAGCCCCTTTTTATCCCCGAATTTTTTGTCAATAATAAAGAATTGACCCCCTTGTTTTTTGTTTTCTAACCGTAGCAGCAGGCACTTTTCTCTCAATCCTGTACATTTCTATAAGTTCATTATCCGCTGGCACGGCTTTAAGGTAATAACGCTCATCCCTAAGTGAAACACATACATCCGCATCAGGAAAATTTCTTGCGTCAGAATACCTTTTACACAGGGATGCAGCGACAGGCAGTGCCTCATCTACATCACTGCCAATAACAAGGGTTATCGGGCTTCCATAATTTTCCACCTTTACTATATAGTCTTCTAAACCTGCCAATGACCTAAGCATTTCGTTTTCTTCCATGTTGCGCCCTACAATAATTTTACATTTAGGAGAAAATCTAAAATGCCTGCCAATTCTCAAAAGGTTTATGTCTTTAAAATCAGGGTCGTTTTTATACTCCAAAAGCTCTTTCACCCTGTATGAGTAATTAGGCTCTGTAAGCAAGCACCCTCCTGCAGGGTTAGGATAATCAGT
Source organism: Nitrospirota bacterium (assembly GCA_016214355.1). GTDB lineage: Bacteria > Nitrospirota > Thermodesulfovibrionia > UBA6902 > DSMQ01 > JACROO01. The sequence goes on from JACROO010000101.1 coordinate 1,984, forward strand.
AAGGCCAAATTCATTTGCAAGCGCCATCTGGGGTTTTCTTGAACGTCCGTTAAAACCATAAAGCATGTCGCGGTTTATAATGCCTTTCTGCTCGGGGATTGTAACATCCAAAAGTTTTGCACTAAGCGGTCTTAAGACATATCCGCTCAACCCTGCCCTTTTATCAATCATAGGGAAAAGGCTCTTCCTCTGGCTCATGGGCCTCTGACCGAGGACCTCACCAGTAATGATAAAATCAGCGCCGGTCAGGTTCATCAGTTCAGCCGCCTCTTTAAGCATCAGAATCCTGCAGTCAATACACGGATTCATATTCCTGCCATGACCGAAACTCGGATTTTTGACGATTTCAATAAACTTATCGGCAAGATGATGAAGTTTTACTTTAAATCCGAATTTCTCTGCGGCAGAGAACGGATTCTTAGAGCACGATGACCTGTCTGAGATATCGCATCCGAAATGTGTAAGGAATGTAACGGCAGTGACCTCTATTCCCTGCCTCATAACGACAAGGATAGCCAGCGTGCTGTCCAGCCCTCCTGAAAAAAGTGCTATTGCCTTTGACATAATTTAACTATTTCTCAATTATTGACTACTGTAAAAGTAATGTCCCATGCTTTTACTATGATGCCTACAACATGGTCATTCCTGCGGAGCTTGTCCCTGCAGGTAGTAAGCAGGGAGCAGGAATCCAGTACAAAAGCAGGTTTCTTAATTCGTTCCCTCTGGATTCCCGCTTACGCGGGAATGACGGCAAAGCAGACATTTATTATGCAGGGGTCAGTAGCTACCCTGCAACAAGTTATAGTGAATATTAAGTTAAGCGACATAATAAATAATACACAATTCAAGATGCAAGATACAAAAGCAAAAAATTGGTATAATAATTTGGAGGCAGATTTGAACTTAGTACCCTACGAGATTTTATCAACGATTTTAAAAAAATCCCTCTCAAAAGGAGGGGATTATGCCGACGTATTTATTGAGAATACAAGCACTACCTTCATACAGATTGAAGACAGCAAGGTTGAAAAAGTTGTTTCAGGCATTGACTCAGGAATTGGCATAAGGGTTATTTTCGGTGGAAAATCGGCTTATGCATACAGTAATGACTTCTCTGAGAACTCCCTGCTTGAGCTTGCCAACACTGTAAGTAAGGCTGTAAAACAGGAAGACAACAATACAGTTATTGATTTTAGGAAAATCAAACCAGCGGTTGATTTTAACATTAAACTCAGACCGGAACAAGTTGCAGTTGATAAAAAAATTTTACTGATAGAGAATGCAAATAAGGCTGCCCGCGGAGTAAGCCCTAAAATCAAACAGGTATCAATAATTTACAGAGACGCAGTTCAAAATGTCTGCATCGCCACATCTGACGGCGTTATAGCTGAAGATGAACGCATACATACCCTCGGCGTTATACATGTCGTGGCAGCGGAAGACGATGTTTTGCAAACCGGGTATGAGCCCATTGGCGGATTTATTGGTTTTGAGCTCTTTGAGGAAAATCCTTTTGATGAAATAGCAGCTAACACTGCGAAAAAGGCTGTAATGATGTTGTCAGCAAGAAAAGCGCCGGGCGGAAGAATGCCTGTTGTAATCTCTTCTCAGGCAGGCGGCACCATGATACACGAAGCCATCGGTCATGGACTTGAGGCAGATCTCGCACAGCAAGGGCTATCCGTTTTCTCCAATAAAATAGGTGAACCCGTCGCTTCCGCTTTAATTACAGTAATTGACGATCCCACATTGCCTAACAAGAGGGGGTCCTTCAGGTTTGATGATGAGGCAGTGCCATCACAGCAAACTGTCCTGGTGGAAAAAGGTATACTTAAGAGTTACATGTATGACCGGCTTACATCAATGAAAGACAAAACTATTTCTACGGGCAACGGCAGACGTGAGTCTTATAAACATAGACCCATCCCCCGGATGACTAATACTCTTATTGCTTCGGGAGACAGCCCTCCTGAAGATATAATAATTTCAGTTGATAAAGGATTTTTTGTAAAAAAGATGGGAGGCGGACAGGTTAATACTGTAACAGGGGAGTTTGTTTTTGAAGTATCAGAGGGCTACATGATAGAGAAAGGAAAAACAGGAGAACCTGTAAGAGGTGCAACTCTCATAGGAAACGGTCCGGAGATATTAAAATCCATAGACATGGTCGGCACTGACATAGGGTTTTCCATAGGCACCTGCGGGAAAGACATGCAGGGCGTCCCTGTTTCTGATGCTATGCCGACAGTCAGGATCCCAGACATAGTCGTCGGCGGAGATGTGCAAAATAGATACTAATTAGATGTGTTAATGACACACCTGAAAGCCTTATCTTCTTGTTTTTTCACGAAAAAAGCTCTGGTATTAAATTTGCTAATAATATAATTGATGCGTTACCAACATACATTAAAACAGGAAGTTACAATAAGCGGTGTGGGGCTTCATACGGGTAAAATGATTAATATGAGGCTCAGTCCTGCACCCCGGGATACAGGCATTATCTTTATAAGAACGGATAAAGGGAATTCTGAGATAAAAGCCTCCATTAACTCTGTTGTTGACACAACTTTTGCCACCAGTTTAGGTTCAAACGGGGTGAAGATTGGAACAGTTGAGCACCTTTTATCTGCGCTGGCAGGACTTGGTGTAGATA
>JACROO010000103.1 GCA_016214355.1 Nitrospirota bacterium
ACAGAGTATGTTTTCAGACCATATTTATGCTTGTGAGTTTAGGGAGGGAAAAGAAAACAGATTTGTTTCGAGAAAGAATACAAATGATGATGCCCGCACCGACAGATAACATGGCGGAAAAGATTTATATCCAAACCCTATGGACTTCTTTTCCGCCAAGAACGTTATGTGAAATTGCGTCCAGAAAAGGATCTCAAATTGAGTCGTCCCATGAATATTTTTATATGTGATTATTTCTTCATAATTACAGTTGAAAATGTTAAAAAGAAAATAGAACGTTAATAAAAAATAGAAAGAAAGGGGGTGAATGTTTTCTTTGATTATGTTTTAGTAAAAATAGTTTTTTGAGTTGTTTAGTAAACTTTAGGTTTTAAAATATTTTTATGAAATGGAGGTACTAAAATGAAATGGCTTGTTAGCTTTACAAAAACCTGTTTGGTATTAGGATTTGTGCTAGGAATGTTAGCCCTATTAGCCAATAAGGCTACAGCAAATGACATTTATTTGTTTCAGACTATTTTCGATACTGATGCAACTGCAGCAGGGGTTGGCAAGATGAGAGATGTTGGAAGTGGCACTATTACACTTAGTGGAGTTTCTGGAACAGTTACAAAGGCTTACCTCTATTGGCATGGCCCTACGAATTCATCTGATCCAAATGCTAATGCATCTGTATTAGTAAATGGTAATGCCGCTGTTGGAACAAATATTGGGTTTTCAAGTGATAACTGCTGGGATTATTTAAACAGTCAGGCATATAGGGCTGATGTAACTTCTTTAGTTGCAATTACAGGCAATGGAACATACTCGTTGACCGGTTTTGGTTCTGGAGATGTCAACACTAATGGTGCTTCTCTAATAGTCTTCTTTGATGATGGAAATCCAAGCAATAACCGTGATGTAGTATTGTTTGAAGGAAATGACTCAAACACAGTTAACGATTATGATGCTCTGGGGTGGAATGTTACTCTCTCTGGGATCAACTATTCCTCAGGGACAGCCTCAATAAATTTACACGTTGGTGATGGTCAGTTATGGGAGGATGCCCCACTGATTTTAAATACGCTTACCCTTGATCCCGGACCGCAGATCTTTGACGGAATTTCAGTACCCCCAGGTGATGATAATGAAATGGGTTTGTGGGACATTAAGTCTTTTGATGTGACATCATATTTAAGCCCAGGGCTTAATACCTTGGTACTTACAACAGGTGACTATGGTGACTGCTTATCCCTTGTTGTAGCTGCCATAGATCTTCCTGCTGGTGCTGCGCCTGGCAACCAGAACCAGCCACCAGATGTAAGTGAAGCAGCGCCAACCATAAGCTGCATATGGCCACCAAATCACAAGTTTGTTGATGTTGGTATTGTTGGTGTAACTGATCCGGACGGTGATCCTGTTATAATTACAATCACTACAATTACAAGCGATGAGCCTACTGCTACAATAAAAGGTGCTGGTGGTATTACTCATGCCCCTGATGCAATGGGAGTTGGAACAAGTACAGCTAATCTTAGAGCCGAGCGCTCCGGGTTAGGGAATGGACGAGTATATGAAATTTCTTTCATCGCTAACGATGGGAAAGGTGGTAAGTCAAAAGGAAAAGTTCAGGTTCGTGTTCCTCACGACATTAGGATGAAAACCTGTAACGCAATTGATGATGGACAGATTTACGATGCAACACAATGATATTGTTCTATCGTTTGAGTTAGCAAGCTTATAGGTCTTAAAGAGGTCTGAGAGCAGAAGGGTAGGTAGTCATTATTGATTACCTACCCTTTTCTCATCTCTTGATAAAACTATGGCACCTATCCCTGTAAACACTAAAATAGTGCCCAAGGCAAAAATATACCTGTATGGTATTGCTATCTTTGGTTTGTATGGTATTTCTTCTAACTTTTTTTCTGTTGGGCTTAATACACTTGGGATTGTTGGACTATCTTTAGAGTTAGTTCTTTGTTTCGGACGTAATACAATTTCCATATTCCCCATATTGCGGAAAAAATTGGAGGTTAAACATACGTTAGGGAGAGGATAAAACTCTGAAATAAAAGGAAGTGTTACTGTGGGTAAACAAAGTCCAATAAGAATAAGAATGACTCCAATTTTTTTACATTTTCTCATTTTAAATACCCCCATGGTTCGTGTTTACTAACATAATTTAATTTAAGGGTAAAGTTGCTTTTAAGAATTTAAGTGAAATACCCACGTTTTTCTACGGCTTCCAGTATTCTACAAATTTCCCGCCCTTTGTAATCCATACAACATATGGTGCTATCGTAACATCGCCTTTGTTGTCAAATTTTATTTTGCCAAGTGCGCCGCTGAATTCCATAGAGTGAAGCTTATCTATGATTACTTTTCCATCGGTTGCTCCTGCAGACTCTATAGCTTTAAGCATTATATTTATTGCATCATATGCATAAATTGAGTATGGACCTAATTCTCCAAATTTCTTTTGATAGTTTTCTATAAATGCCTTTGCTGTTGGGATATTATTAGGGTCAGGGCTGAATGTCAGGTATGTGCCTTCTGAGTCTTTTGCGCCTGCTATTTCAATAAACTTCGGGTCAATTACACCGTCTCCGCTCATGAATGGAGTTTTTAGCCCGATCTCTCTTGCCTGTTTGACTAATAACCCGCCTTCCGGATAAATCCCTCCAAAAAATATGAGTTCAGGTTGTTTAGTTTTAATTACAGTAAGTACTGTTTTAAAATCCTTGTCTCCCTGCACTATACCCCCATAATAGACAACTTCTGCGCTGCTCCCAATGGCTTTTTTAAACTCATCTGCTAATCCCTGTCCATAAGTAGTTTTGTCATGTATAATGGCAATTTTTTTGACTTTAAGTTTTGATGTCACAAACTGAGCTGCAACGTTTCCCTGCTGATCATCTCTACCACAGACCCTGAAAACACCTCTATATCCTCTGTCTGTAAGCTGCGGATTTGTTGATGCAGGGGTTATCATGGGAATACCTGCTCGGTTATATATATCTGAGGCAGGGATAGAACAGCTACTGTTAAAATGCCCTATAACACCTATAACGTCTTGATTCAGAAATTTATTGGCAACAGCCACTGCCTGCTTTGGGTCTCTCTGGTCATCACCGATAATTAATTCAATCTTCTTGCCTAAAATTCCACCTTTTTCATTCCATTCCTCTACAGCAACTGTAACTGCATTTCTAAAGTCCATCCCCATTTTTGCCTGATCGCCTGTCATTGGGCCGGCAACACCGGCTTTTATAACATCAGATTTTTTTGCACATCCAGAAAAGACAAAGAGTATAAGTAAAATTAGTAAAAATTTGCGATACATCTTTTAACCTCCTCCTGATTTTTTTATAATCTTAAGGAATTCTCTTGTATTTGTTTTAATATCCCCGACTAAAATCCCTGAAACAACCGCTATGGCATTAGCTCCTGTCTCAAGAACCCGAGAGCAATTCTCAGGTATAATACCTCCTATAGCTACGACAGGTATTTTAATATGATTTTTAATTTTTATCAAGGCATTAATTCCTTTAGGTCTTCCCACATCTTTTGTTGCGGTATGAAATATCGGGCCAAATCCAATATAATCAGCCCCTGCCCTTTCCGCCTCGAGTGCCTGTTTCAGGGTATGTGTTGATACGCCGATAATTTTTTTCTTTCCCAAT
>JACROO010000104.1 GCA_016214355.1 Nitrospirota bacterium
ATAATATTAGGCGGGTCGCCGATAAGTGTTGCTGTTCCGCCGATATTTGAAGCAAGGGCGCATGAAATAAGATACGGCAGGGGGTCCACCTCAAGCGCATCTGCGATAAGGATGGTAACAGGCACGATTAAAAGCACAGTTGTAACATTATCAAGGAGGGCGCTCAATACTGCTGTAACAACAGCAAATATCGCCAGAATCCTGACTGGTTCCCCTTTACCCCATTTTGCACTTTTGATAGCGATATACTCAAATACCCCGGTCGGTCTCATGAGGTTGATTATCACCATCATAGAAATGAGCAGAAAGATCACGTTCCAGTCAACCCCGAACTCCTCCACATGAAAGGCCTCGTGCTGTTCCAGTATTTTCAATACCAGCATCAGTCCTGCGCCGAATATCGCAATAATTGTTTTATGTATTTTCTCGGAAACGATTACCGCATAGGCGAGCAAAAAAATTACCGTTGCAGTCCAGAAGGCTGTGTCCATCACAAAGGGCTGAGCTGCAGCAACTTCCTGTGTCATCTTCCACCTCCCGGATTTTCATTCAGCATTGCCTTTGTGATTTCAAAAAAAACATCTTTCTCATAGAGTATTCCCACTACCTTCCCGTCTTTTCCGATTACAAGCAGCCGTTTGACATTATTCTTGAGCATATGGTCAACACACTCCATAAGAGGGGCATCCGCGTTTACGCTGATTACCTTTTTTGTCATCATCTCAGAAACCCTCTTGTCGCCTGCTTTTTTTGCCATATCCTCCACCATGCCGTCCCACGTGAAGTCTCCAAGATTCATGAGTGACATGTAAGATGGAAATACTGCCTTGAGGACATCGCCAATGGAAAGAAAGCCGACCATCCTTCCTGACTCATCCAGTACAGGAAGCCCCTTAACCCCTATTTTTTCCTCATCACGCTTTGCAGTTCTGAGGATGTTTGCTGCTTCCCTCAATGTTGCGTCAGGTCTTAAATATTCCTGAAGCGGAACCATTAAATCTTTTGCCTTCATTTGACCTCCCCGTTAAAATTGTTCCTGTAATTTTACCACTAACGTCGATAAAAAATAAAAAGCCCCTGAGATTTCAGGGGCTTCACTTCACAAAAAACTATTCGCTTATTTTATTACGCTTTAACCACAAGTACGGGGCAGGGATTTTATCTATACCACCCCTTCCGCTATAGTCTATAATTCTCTTCCAGAAAATTCTTTGTATACCGTTTAACAGCGCTGTCATCATGGAGCATGGCATCCATTTGCCTGGTATATGCGATGAGCCTTCCCAGCCGGTCAAGTATGTTCTCCATCTCGTCCCTTCCGATATTGGCGAGTCTTGCGATTATGAGATCGCCTTTAGTTTTTATACTAAAACCGTATTCCTTCAGAATATCCGCTATAAGCTGAATCCTTCTTGACCTCTTCGTGATATCTGTTGCGCCTCCGGCAAAGCGGAAGTATATGTGATTGTTCCTCTGATTCTCACTGCAATAGGAGTCTATCAGATTGAAATGATACCCGAATCTCAGGCCCATATTCAGATACTCCCTTGATGCGATTGCAATATGCTGGCTGCTGAAATTCGCACTCCCCGAGACTATATCATCCATCCTCATCATGCTTGTAAAGAAATCCCCTGCCTTTAGCGGAATGGCATCTGAATGCCACACCCCGGGATGCAGCATCCCTTTTATAATTGCCCTGAGAGGAATGGATGTAATCTCCTCGTATGCGGCGCTTCTCTTACCCGGAATTATGTTCAGCCCCCCGCCAATGTCAATCACCACAATCCCTGTGGGTATCGGCGTAAAACTCTCCATCATTGGGTCAACGAGATTCAAAGGTGAAATGTATCTCAGGATATAGCGCTTTTTACGGAATTCATAGATCTCCTCCATACGCATGGAAGTCAAATCGGCATACTCAAGAAGCTCACCGATAATGCCTTCGTATATCACATTCTTTTCATCATCGTCTAAATACAGTGTGATTTCCTGACCGTGTTTGAGAATACCGGTTGCATCGCCTGTATTAACGATTGCCGGGATTCTGAATTCTCTGCAGAGAGATGCCATGTGGCTTGTAGGTGTTCCCGTATCAGTTACGATTGCAGATATATAAGGCATAACCTTAATAAAATTTGAGGAGTCATGTTTTGAAACAAGGACAGCCGCTTTTGGAACTCTGTCCAATTCATCTGCCTGTTTTAAGATGAAGACCCTGCCGGCGGCAACACCCTTCTGTATTGCAATACCCTTGTCACTCATTAAGATACGTCCGGTTAATCTCTCTTCAGACAACAAATCCTTTTTAGAAAAGTAAGTTTCAGCAGAATAATTCCTCTCATCAATCCTCAATGGCCTTGCTTGAAGGATGAATATCCTTCCACCCTTGTCAATTGCCCATTCAATATCCTGAGGTCCCCTGAAGTGTTTCTCTATAAGCATTGACAGCCTTGCAAGTTCCAAAACCTGTTCTTCGGAAAGACAGGGTTTGTCCCTTATTGCATCCGGAGTCTTAACCTTCTTTGTCCCTCCCTCTTTGTGATTGATGATCATGGATTCCTTTCTGCCCGTTTTCTCATCAATTATTTCAGGAGTGAGTGCCTTTCTTACCGCATAAAAATCTGCAGCCACTTCGCCCTCAACTATGGATCTGCCGAGTCCCCATGTTGCATTTATTATCATGGCATTATCATCTCTGTGCGGATTGGCCGAATAAATAACTCCGCTGGACACAGCATCCACCATAACCATACATCCGACTGCCATTTTGAAATTGCTGATGCCATAGCAAAGTTGTTTCATGTAAATCACTGCTTTTTCTGAAAACAGGCTGGCAATGACATTCCTGTATGCCTCCTTAACAGCACCGCTTTCCAAAGACACATTCAAAACGGTCTCGAATTGTCCTGCAAAGGAAAACTCTCTGTCTTCTTCCTCTGCACTGCTCCTCACGGCAAGGAAACAGTCTCCTCCGCATCTTTTTCTGATCTCCTCAAGGGCTTTACCAATAGCAATATCAAGGTCAGGCGGAATCTCTGAGTTAATAATAGAATCCTGCAATTCTTTGAGTTTTGATTCTGCTGTATTAACATCAATTGCCTTAATTATTTCCTGTAGATTATTGTGTTTTAGAAATTTATCAAAGGCATAAGTTGTTATGGAAAAGGCTTCAGGCACATTGAGTTTCAAATAATTCTTCAGCTCAGCCAAGTTTGCATTCTTGCCGCCGACAACGTGATACTTATCCCACAGGATATTTTCATAGAAAATAACCGCCTCACCTGTTGATTGGATTCTATCGTTAAGCGCTTCTCTTATCTGCCTGTCAATGCGATTGAATGTTTCATGCAGTTGTGAGTAACTGCTTTGGGTAAGCATGTCAAAGCCCTGCAGTGAATCCTTGATAGCAGATGTTAACTCTGAATATGCTCCCTTGATGTAGTTGATGTCAAAGAGGTAATCTCCGCTGAGCT